>CAVFIY010000014.1:0-16444 GCA_963622435.1 Bacteroides uniformis
TTTATGTTATACTTATCTTATACTTATGTTATACTTATCCTATATAGGTGTCGGCATACAGACAGGGCGATTGGGGCTTCATGAAAGGGTACGACAAAGGGTCGGTCGGCTACGAGGAGTCGACCGACCGGGGGATATAGTTCATCTAGTTGAACTAGGGGCTATAGTTGATATAGTTTTTTATAGGGAGTATAGGGGATATAGTTGAACTAGGGAGTCTAGTTGGGCTAGTGGGGATTTCGGTGTTAGTGGCGGGGAGAGGGCTTGGGGTAGAGGTGGATTTGGCGGCGGCGAAGGGCGTCGTCGTAGAGGCGGTCGTATTCCGTTCGCAGGAATTCAACTTGGCGTTGGCGCAATACTCCCTCCTCAATCGCAGGACGGGCATAGTCCAACGGCATCGGTTCGCCCGCGAGGTGCTTATCCGTCACGAGCAACAGAAAGGTCGAGAGCGAGTCCTGCAGTTCGATAAGCGAGTGTTGGCGCAGGAGCGTCGTCAGTTCGTTCCGTTGGATAGGCAGGTAGAGCATGAGTTGCTGCTCGGTGCGCCAGCGATCGGTAAAGAGTTCGTACGCCGTGGCATACTGGTAGGCATACTTCTCGATATGCTCGAGATAGCCCTCCTCGTGCTTGAGGAGCGTTTGGCGTATCTTATCGAGGTGCGGGGCGGCGGTAGGCACTACCAAGAGCAGCCCCTCGACGATGCTTTCACGCAGCGTAAAACGCTCATTATAAGTTTGGTAGAGTGCCTCGACCACCGAGTCACTGACCTCTTTTGGCATACGACGCGCCACCAGTTGCTGCTCATACGCATGCACATAAAGCGAGCGGCGGTAGTCCTCCACCATCGCTTCGATAGACTTGTCGGGGTGGCTCATGGCATGGTCGTAGAGCAGGATGTCCTTTGCCCAACGGCGCACATAATGCTCCGCCACCGTGGCACTGTCCGCCGCAGACAGCCCCGCCGTAAGGGAGTCGAGCGTGCGGTAAGAGAGGTACTGCCCGTTCAACTCAACCGCCGAGTCGTCGTGTTGGTGGTGGCGAAAGAGGTTACACGAGGAGAGGCTCAACGCCACGCAGGCGAAGAGGCAGAAACGAAGCGTTTTCATACAGCAGGGGTTTGGGAATGGTAAAGAGTATAGAGCAGATGCCCGTCGATGTGTTCCACTTGGGCGGGTAGGGGGACTGCGGGTGCCGGCACGCCTGCGCCGATACGGACAGGCGAGACTTCGATATGCACCTCGTCGTACACCCCGCTCGAGAGAATGGTTTGGAGCAGCGTCGCCCCGCCCTCGACGAGCAGCGAATCGACGCCACGCGCCGCTAAATCGCTGAGAATGAACGCCCAATCAGTGCAGTCGGAATAGACTACAGTGTCCGCCTCGGGGCTGAAGACACGGGCATCGGCGGGGATACGATGGTGCCTATCGAGGACAACACGGAGGGGGTTACGCCCGCTCCAACGCGTGGTCAGCAGGCGGGGATTGTCCTTCAAGACGGTGTTCGTGCCGACAAGTATCGCCATGTTCTCCGCCCGCATCTTATGCACCAACTGCTTGGTCAGCGGCGTGGAGATGACAAGCGGCGCACCGTCGTCTAACCCCGTGCGCAGGCTGTCGATAAAGCCGTCGGCGGTCTGCGCCCACTTAAGCACGACATACGGGCGGTGCTGCTCGTGCAGGCAGAGGAAACGCTTATTGAGCGCACGGCACTCCGCCTCCAGCACGCCGACCTCGACCGTGATGCCCGCCGCGCGGAGCAGGGCGATTCCCCGACCCGACACTTTCTCATTCGGGTCTTGCATACCGACCACCACGCGGCCGACCCCTTTCTCGATAATAAGGTTCGCGCAAGGAGGGGTCTTGCCGTAATGGCTGCACGGCTCGAGGCTGACGAAGAGCGTCGTATCGGCATAGGCAATGGCGGCGTGGCGTGCCTCGGCATCCGCAAAGCAGTTGACCTCCGCATGCGCAGAGCCGAAGCGGCGATGCCACCCCTCGCCGAGGATGGCCTCCGTGCGGTTGTCCACCAAGACCGCACCCACCATCGGATTGGGGGCTACATAGTACTCACCCAAACGCGCCAATTGCAGGCAACGGGACATATAGTTTGCATAATCCATAGAAATAGTGTATCTTTGCAGTATGAATCGAATAGTAGCAGACATCGAACAACGCCTCGAGGACATCTACCCCCAGGCAGAACGGCACGACATCGCCCTCTGGGCTGCGGAAGAACTCACCGGGCTCAGCCGCACGGAACTGCTATGCGGTTGCAAAGATACAACAATTATTCCAAACCTCGAAATAATCATCGGTCGCCTGCGACGAAAAGAGCCGATTCAGTACATCTTCGGGCATACGGAGTGGCGGGGACTCGACCTTCTGGTGACACCCGACACGCTCATCCCGCGCCCCGAGACGGCAGAGTTGGTGGGGCTGGTGGCGGGTGATATGCGCCCGCACGCCGAGGAGCCGCTGCGGGTACTGGACATCGGGACGGGGAGCGGGTGCATTGCCATTGCGCTGGCGGGGGAGTTCCCGCGGTGGCAGGTGGAGGCGTTGGACTTGAGCGAGGGTGCCCTGCGCATGGCGGAAGAGAACGCGCGGCGGTGCGGGGTGGAAGTGGCGTTTCGGCAGGCAGATATACTCCGAGAGGACATCGGCGACTACGACATCATCGTGAGCAACCCGCCTTATATATGTGTGCGGGAACGGGCGGCGATGGACGCGAATGTGCTGGACTACGAACCCGCGCGTGCGCTGTTTGTACCCGACTACGACCCGCTGCTGTTCTACAGGCGAATCGCCACGCTCCGACGGGGGCAACGGCTGTACTTTGAGGTGAACGAACTGTATGCACACGAGGTTGCGAAGATACTGCAGGCGATTGGTTATCAATGTATTCGCATAATAAAAGACATCTATGGCAAAGAGAGGATGGTATCGGCGGAAAGAGGCTGAGGCGGTCGAGCCGCTCACCGCGGAACAGTTGCGGCTGCGGGCGGAACAGTACTGCGCGCTGTCCGAACACTGCGCCCAAGAGGTGCGGGAGAAAATCGCGGCGTGGGGCGGGACGGCGGCACAGGCGGAGGCTATCCTGGCGGGGCTGTACGAGGGTGCGTACATCGACGACGGGCGTTACTGCCGTGCGTTTGCACACGACAAACTGCTCTACCAGGGCTGGGGGCGCACGAAGATACGCCTTATGCTGCAGGCGAAAGGGCTGCCCCAAGAGGCGGTCGCGGCGGCGATAGACGGAATAGACGAGGAGGCATATCGGCAAGTGCTGAGCACGGTGGCGGAGAAGAAACGCAACGCCACGCCCGAACAGCGGCTGCGCTTTCTGCTTCAGCGGGGGTTTGCGTATCGGGAGATACAGGAGGTGCTGGGGAATTAAGAATTAAGAATTAAGAATTATGAATTATGAATTGCGGGGGGGGTGCTTTTGGGGTGAGAATTGCGCACTATGCGCAACAAAGGCAGCCTAAATAGACTACCTTTGCAGCGGATTTCAGAACGACAGGGCGTTCTGTTATATTAAGGAGAGGGCTGCTAGGACTTATCGCTCGCCCCGTCTATTATATAAGGAGAGGGCTGTTTGTGCGCTAGGGCTATCGCGCAACACTTCGTCCATATATAAGGAAAGTGCCTCTTATTATAAGGTCATGGGAGTACTGCCAGCACGGTTTCGCCCACGGCTTGGAGCGTGCTGCGGCTGATATTGCGCATATCGTCCCGCTGCGTGTGCCACCAAGGCGCAAAGCCCGTGGCGTTACGCACATCGTAGTGGATAATATCCACGCACGGCACGCCCGCCAACACATTCACATAGTAGTGGTCGTCCACAATCGGATAGGCGTTCTGCTGCACGAAATACCGCCCGTAACCGAGCGATGTCGCCGCACGCCACACCTGCTCCAGGTAGGCACTCGCGTACTGCTCCGAATAGAGTTCGCGGGGGAAGACCGCATCGGGTGCGCCCACCATATCGAGCAGAATACCAAACTGATAGGTGGTGCTGCCGTACCCCTTGGCGTACTCCGTCGCCCAGAGTTGGCTGCCGAGGCACCAGGTGTTCTCCCGCTCCGTGCCGGTGTAGAACTGGGGCGTACCCATGTCCTCACAGTCGAAGAAGATGATGTCCACCGAGGTGGTCAGCGTCGAGTCCTGCAGGCGCTGCCCCAGTTGGCGTGCCACCTCGAGCAGGACACCTACGCCACTCGCGCCGTCGTTCGCCCCCGGCACATTGAGGAAGCGGTTCTCGTACTCTTCCTCCTCGTCGCACCACGGGCGGGTGTCGTAATGGGCGCAGAGCAGTACGCCGTCGCGCTTCTGCGTCGCCGCCGTGCTGAAATGCCCTATGATATTAAAGATAGCCTGCTGCCGCCCGCTGTAGTCGGGCATCATGCCTTTCTGCAACTCGACTTTCGCCCCGCACGCCTGCAGTTGCTGCATCAGATAGACTGCGCAGTCGGTGTGCGCCTTGCTGTTCGGCACGCGCGGTCCGAACGACATCTGCTTGGCAATATACTGATACGCCGAGTCTGCCTCGAACTGAGGTCGGGTCGTGGCGGCGGGTTTCTTATTGCCGCATGCCGTGAGGGCGAGCAGTGCCGCCAAGAGAGTTACTCCCCACCCTTGGCGGGTGAGGAGATGAAGAGAGAGAGTGTGTGTCTTGGAATAACCTTCCATATATCCTTAATGTATATTCAGTTCACTGACGCTGGTGTGCGTCTGTATTGCCTTGATAGTCTTCGCAATAGGTTCGGCGAGGCTTTCGATATGCACCTTGCTGCAACGGGCGGTGTCGAACGGCAGCGAGTCGGTGAACACCAGTTCCTCCAGTTCACTGTTCTCAATGCGCTCGCAGGCAGGACCCGACATGATTCCGTGGCTCACCACAGCGCGTACGCTCTTCGCCCCTGCTTTTTTCATCACCTCGGCGGCCTTGCAGAGTGTCCCCGCCGTGTCCGCCATATCATCGACAATCACCACATCCTTGCCGTACACATCGCCCAGCACGCGTATCTCCGTCACTTGGTTGAAGACCTCGCGGTTCTTGTAGCAGATGACCATCGGCACATCGCGGTCGGTGATGCCGTGCAGTTTCTTGGCGAACGCCGCCGCGCGTTTCGAGCCGCCGACATCGGGCGAGGCAACAATGAGTTTCTTGAGGTTCTGCGAAGCGATGTAAGGTGCCAGCACATTCGACCCGTAGATGTGGTCGACGGGGATGTCGAAGAAGCCCTGTATCTGGTCGGCGTGCAAGTCCACGGTGATGACACGGTCAGCCCCCGCACCTTGTATCATATTGGCTACCAGTTTTGCCCCGATGGACACGCGCGGTTTGTCTTTGCGGTCCTGCCGCGCCCAGCCGAAGTACGGGATGACGGCGATGACTTTGTACGCACTGGCACGCTTGGCGGCGTCTATCATCAGCAGCAGTTCCATCAGGTTGTCGCTGCTCGGACAGGTCGATTGCACGAGGTACACCGATTGTCCGCGCACCGATTCGTTGAAGTACGCTGCGAACTCACCGTCGGCGAAGCGATCGACGCTGATGCTGCCTAACTCGCAGCCGAGTTGTTCACAGATACGCTGTGCGAGTTCCGTACCTTTAGAACCCGCAAATACTTTGTAAGGGCTTATTTCTGTAGCCATAATATGTTGATATGATTGACAGTAAGCAGTGTTTATCGCTGCTCTCGGACACTCTTCGGTGTCGTAGGTGAGAATCTGACGCCATACGCCCTATGCTCCCCTCGCCCGAATACCAACCGAGACCTACACGCTAAACCTATCTGCTGTACTGTTTTTTTCAAGACCGTCCCTGCGGGACTGTTAGACCGCGTTCGCTAAACGACACAAGACCGCTCACTGCGTTCGCTAAAGGACGCAAGCCCCCGCGCTTACCGTTTCTTTTTCTTCCCGCCGCCGTTGGCAGCCGCCGCTACGGGCTGGTTCTGCAGGTTACGGAACGCCTCGAAGTCCCCGTTCAGCACACCGTTCGAGAGCCGCTCGATGTCTTCCTCCACGCGTGCCATACCGGACTCCTGGTCTTTGTTCCACACGAGGTTCTTCTGCCGCATACACTGCGCGATATACACCACGAGTGCCTCCCGCTCCGCCTTATCTTCTATGGTGCATGCGTAGGCAATCATGTCTTGTATGATACGCCCGTAGTTGCGCATGCGTATCGGCGTTGTGTTCCGCCGTAATATCTGTTCTGTCATGTTATTTCTGTAAGAGGAACTCTCTATTCCTTATTTATTTGTCAGACGAGGACTGTGTAGAAGTTCCCCGTATTAAATATATCATCGTGGGGTAGTGGTCGCCGTACCCGTCCTGCCAAACGCCCGACTTGTGTGTACGCAGCGGCGTGCCTTTGTCCTTCCCCTCCTGCACGGTGAGGAACGGTTTGTTGAATATCTGCGACTTCCAGTAGCACCATTTCCCGCTCTCGAGGGGGCAGTTCATCAGCGGTTCGGAGATGATTATCTGGTCGAACAGGTTCCAACTCCCGTTGTAGGCGAGCGACCCGATGCCACGGTCGAGTTTCTGCCACATGGTGTTGAAGTACCCTTGCGGCTCCACCTCTTCGCGGGTCTTGCGTGCGCCCAGTACCTCGGCGCAACTGTGGTTGAACGGGTCGTCGTTGAGGTCGCCCATGATGATGATTTTCGCCTGTGGTTCACGCCGATAGATGCTGTCGCAAATACTCTTCGTGAGCATCGCCGCCGTGTCGCGCGAGGGTCTGGACGACAGTTCGCCGCCGTATCGACTCGGCCAGTGATTTACCAGCAGGTGTATCTTCTCCGGCCGCCCCGCGCCCAGCAGGTAGCCCGTGACAAGCAGTTGCAGACGGCTCTTCACCACGCCCCCGTCGGCGTAATGTGCCTTCAGTTCATGCCCTTTGATATTCGTCGGGCGGAACTCCACGCTGTCGTAGAGCAGCCCCACATCCACGCCCCGTCGGTCAGGACCCTCGAGCAGAATAGGCTTGTAGCGTCGCCCGTATTTCCCGTTGGTCTCTCGGCAGAGATCCTCCATGCAGCCGATGTTCTCCACCTCGGCCACCCCCACGCAGGTCGCCCCGAGCGGGGTCTCATCCGTGCCGAGTTGCGAGATGGCGTACGCCATATTATGTATTTTGTGCGTGTATTTCAGCCCTGTCCATTTCATTCCGCCGTCGGGCAGATACTCGTAATCATTCTTCCCTTCGTCGTGAATGGTGTCGAAGAGGTTCTCGAGGTTGTAGAAGGCGATGCAGCGCACATACATTTCGTTTTGTGCCGCGAGAGTGGTGCAGCAGAGCAGGCAAGCGACCATTGCTACGGTGTGGATGTGTTTCATTCAAGTGGAATTTTGTTCAAAGTCGGGACAAAGTTACTGCTAAATTTTGATATGTGCAAAAAAAGCAGTATTTTTGCAGCGTTATTTTTCACTTAATAAACTGACCACATTATGTCATCCGTAAACAAAGTAATTCTAATTGGAAATGTAGGCTCCGATCCGGAAGTGCGTTATCTTGACCGGGGAGTCGCAATTGCTAACTTCAATCTGGCTACTACCGAGCGTGGTTATACCATGCAGAACGGCAATCAGGTGCCGGATAAGACCGATTGGCACGCCATTGTCCTTTGGCGCAATCTGGCGGAATGGGCGGAGAAGTATGTCCGCAAAGGTATGAAACTCTATGTCGAGGGCAAATTGCAGAACCGTACTTGGGAGAAAGACGGTCAGATTCGCCGCAAGACGGAGGTGATTGCTGAGAACATTCAGATTCTCTATCGTCCCGCCGAGTATCAGAACAACAACTATCAAAACACGGGAGATACCGATACCGAAGAGGGTAGTGAGGAGAATACGACCGACACGACCACCGAGGAAAACATCTTCTAACATCTATCTGCGTCGAGGCAGTGAGGCATGTACGCCCCTGCCTCGACCTTTTTTTATCCCTTATCTTCTGCTGTCTTTTCCTTTTTTCTGTTTATTTTCTCCCCATTCGCCTGCCAATCGGACACCATTCGCCTGCCGCCTATCCGCCATTCGTCTGCCGACCGGATGCCGACGAGAGTATAAGATAAGCAGAACATAAGCAGAACATAACCGATACATAACCGATACATAACCGTATCACTACTATACCTTTATCGAACCTATCAGGAGCCTATGACCAACAAAGAACGCTATGCCGAGTGGGCAGCGGGGCAGGAGTATCTGCCGCTGACCATGCAGCCGTGGTGGATGGATGCCGTTACGGCGGGAAAAGAATGGGATGTTTTGTTTGTGGAGGACGAAACGGGCAATATCCTTGCCGTTTTGCCTTACCTTCTCCGTAAGCGACTGTGGTTCAAGTACATCGTTATGCCGCAGCAGACGCAAATAGGCGGTGTGTGGGTCGCACCGGAGGTCACGGAAGACAAGTGGCAAATCGCAGAGATTTGTCGCCGTCTGACAGAGCAGTTGTCTGCCTTGGGCTTGAGTTACTACTACCAGCAGTACCCCGTGGGAAGTCTGTGTGTGGATGCCATGCGGGCGTTGGGATATAAGACCCGCGAGCGGGTAACATACCGCATTGACGACTTGAGCAACCTCGACGAGGTGATTGCCCGCTTTTCGAAGAATAAACGCCGTCAGTTGCAGAAGTCTTTGAGTCTGCACGCCGAACGGGGAATGTTACCGGAGGAGTTCTATCGCTTCCACTCCCGTTGCCTGGAGGAGCAGCACAAGCATATCACCTATTCCCGTGAGTTCTTCCTCGTCCTGGAGCGCAAAGCCCACCGTTTGGGGCAGTCGGAAATTATCCGTATCTGCAACGCCGACGGGGAGGTGTACGCAGCCGCCTTTCTGGTGTGGGACAGCCGCTTGATGTATTACCTCATCCCCTGTTATAGTTTGGCGCATAAGGACTCTGGGGCAGGCGCATTGTTGGTGTTGGAAGCCATTAAGTTGGCGCGAGAGAAAAAGGTGGTGTTTGATTTCGAGGGCAGTATGCTGCGCGGGGTGGCGAACCACTATAAGCAGTTCGGCAGTGCGCCCGTAACTTATTATAGTGTAGAGAAATACTACCGCCCGTTCTTCCGCGTCGTTATGTGGTGCAACGCCCTCCGCAATCTCCACTTCTTCTAATTCACAATTCACGCCGAGCCGGCACCGGCAATTCACCAAAGTCCCGCAACAGTCTAATATCCAACAGTAAATCAGTCTTTCAGTCCCGCAGGGACGGTCTAACAGCGCAGCGGTCTAACAGCGAACGCAGTGAGCGATCTAACAGTCCAGCGTCGGGTTTGACCGCCGTCGGCGGTCAAACCCGACGCTGATAGTGATAATCCGAGTAGTCCTTGTCCTTGGAACTGTCTAACCGTGTGTGCTTATTGCGCAGCCCTCGCACCCACGAGTTCCACTTGTAGCGCAGCGTATCGCCTTTGCCGCTCCGCCACCAGAGCAGGAGCAGCCACCCGAAGAGCATACCGCCCAAGTGTGCAAAGTGCGCCACATTGTCTGCCCCTGCACCGACTACACTGTGCAGCCCTGCGAACAACTCTATCGCCGCGTAAATGATAACGAACACCCGCGCGCGGATAGGTATCGGCACAAAGAGAATGTACATCGGCACATTCGGAAACAGCCACCCGAAAGCGAACAGCACGCCGAATACCGCACCCGAAGCACCTATCGTGATAAGCGGGTCGATGTAATATGCTGCGGCTGCCGCGGTCATACCTGCCATACTCGATTGGTACATCATCGCCCACACCGCCTCTTGTACGAGGGCGGCACCGATGCCGCACACTAAATAATATATAAGGAAACGCTTGCTGCCCCATTCGTTCTCCAGCACGGGGGCGAACATCAGCACGGCGAACATGTTGCAGAATATATGCCCGAAGTTGGCGTGCATGAACATATAGGTCAGCGGCTGCCACAGGTAGAAGTGTTCGGCGGTCAGATAGTGCAACCCGAACCACAAGTCGAGTTGAATGCCGTACTTCTGCAACAGCATATCGAGGAGAAACACAATAAAGTTTGCCCAGAGCAGGGCGCGAGTTACAATAGGTAGATTACGCATAGTCTGTCTTTTTCGGAACATCGGCAGACCGTGTTCGACACTCGGCGAACGGGTCTTTGCCCCTGTATATTTCGATTGATTATGCACGCTGTAGTACAAAAAGTGTGCATTTTCCACCCAAAACTGCATTTTTCTACACGAAAAGTGCTTTTTTTCAGGACAATAATTTGCAATTCCACTTTTTTATAGTACCTTTGCGCTGCAAATATAAGGGAGAGTGTCCTTGTATAGGCAATTAAACGGTTTAATTATATCACTTAAAACACTAAAAGTATGAATAAGGCTGAATTGGTTGCTGCCGTAGCAGCAAAGGCTAATGTTTCTAAAGTAGAAGCACAGAAAGTTATTGACGCTGCTGTTGAGGCAACTGCAGAAGCACTGAAGAAAGGCGAGAGCGTTCAACTCATCGGTTTTGCTACTCTGTCGGTAGTTGAGAAAGCAGCACGCAAGGGCATTAACCCTGCTACCAAGCAGGCTATCACCATCCCTGCAAAGAAGGCTGTTAAGTTCAAAGCAGGTGCAAAATTGGCTCTCTAATCGAGTCCCCTATTTTGGGCATAAAGCGAGTTGCTCATGTTGGGCAACTCGTTTTGTGTCCTAAATAAACGACAGGCAGGGCGGCAAGAGGCACTGCCCCCGCAGCGGCGAGAGATAGTCGTACCTCGCCCCTGCCATAATGAGGATAAAGACTCCTCCCCTATTAGGTATTCGTCTGATTTATAGCAAATAGAATTATGTTGAACATTATTCTTTGTGGTGCTCCCGGTAGCGGCAAAGGCACCCAATCTGATTTTATTGTGAAGAAATACGGCTTGCAGCACCTCTCTACGGGGGATGTTCTGCGTGCCGAAATCAAGTCCGGCAGCGAACTCGGCAAAGAGTTGGACGCTATCATATCGAAGGGCAACCTGGTGCCTGACCAAAAGATGATAGACCTTATCGAGAACTTCATCGCCAACCTGCCCAAGGACAGCAAGGGGGTAATCTTCGACGGATTCCCCCGTACGGTAGAGCAGGCGGAAGCCCTCACCGAGTTGCTCAAGAAGTACCACCTCGAGGCAACGATGCTCGATATGTTTGTCGAGGAGAAAGAACTCATCGAACGCCTGTTGAACCGTGGTAAGACCAGCGGTCGTGCGGACGACAATTTGGAAACTATCAAGCAACGCCTGCAGGTGTATAATGATGTGACCAAGCCCGTTGCCACTTACTACCTGCACCAGGGTAACTACTTTGCTATCAACGGCAACCACTCCATGGAAGATGTCTTCGCCCAGATAGAGAACATCCTCCACCGCGTCAGCAAATAACAAAAACTACTGCAACTACACCAACCAACGCGAGCGCAGCGAGCAATAATACGCAAAGCGAAAATACGCGCTAGCGAACATACGCAAGGCGAATATACGCGCAGCGAACATACGCGCAGCGAAAACACACGCGAGCGCAGCGAGCGAGATTATGAACAACTTCATCGACTATGTCAAGATATACTGCCACTCCGGCAAGGGCGGTGCGGGTAGTATGCACTTCCACCGTGCCAAGTACCTGCCGAAGGGCGGGCCCGACGGCGGCGACGGCGGTAAGGGCGGCAGCGTTATCCTGGTGGGTAACCGCAACCTGTGGACGCTCTTGCACCTCAAGTACCAGAAGCATATCATGGCAACCGACGGCGGTAAGGGGGGCGAGAGTCGCTCTTTCGGCAAGGACGGTGAGGATAAGATTATCGAAGTCCCCTGCGGCACGGTAGTCTATGACGGTACGACGGGAGAATATATCTGCGAGGTGCGGGAGCATGGCGAGCGAGTTGTTCTCTTGAAAGGCGGACGAGGCGGACTGGGCAACTGGCATTTCCGCACGGCGACCAACCAGGCACCCCGTTACGCTCAACCGGGTGAACCCGCCCAAGAGCGGGAGGTCATTCTCCAACTCAAAGTGCTGGCGGATGTCGGACTGGTAGGCTTCCCCAATGCAGGCAAGTCCACGCTCTTGAGTGTCGTGTCTGCAGCCAAGCCCGAGATAGCGGACTACCCCTTTACCACACTAACTCCCCAGTTGGGAATAGTGTCTTACAGGGACGGACGCTCGTTCTGTATGGCAGACATCCCCGGTATCATCGAGGGGGCAGCCGAGGGCAAGGGGCTGGGGCTGCGCTTCCTGCGCCATATCGAGCGCAATGCCGTACTGCTCTTTCTAGTCCCCGCCACGGCGGAAGACATCGTGGCGGAGTATAATATCCTGCTCCGTGAGTTGGAGAAGTACAACCCCGAACTGCTTACCAAGGCACGCGTCTTGGCAATATCCAAGTGCGACATCGGTGAGAAGCCCGATACCGCAGCCCTGTCGAAGCTACTCGGTATCGAGGTTATCGCTATCTCTTCCGTCAGCGGACTGGGTATCAACGCATTGAAAGACCTGCTCTGGACGGAACTCAATAAGGAGCAGAACCAAGTCATCGAGATATCCCACTCCCCGATTGATGTACGGGTAATCGAAAAAGAAGAGCAGCCCGCCCCCAACGAGGACGAGCCGCAAACTATCTACCTCAATGAGGTGGAGGAAGACTGGGATTTGACTAAGTACAAGGGAATAGGCTGGGACGAGTAACCCACGCCCGCCACGGGCTTACCGCGCACACACCGCCCGCCCGTGATAAACAGCCCATAACCTACCGCAATTATAAAAGCCACATCGCCTACGCACGAAGTGCAACGCCTATATGACCGCCTGATTGATTGGCGTGAGCGCCATATCAGTGAGAAGCAACTCGTCTTGATTCTCAGTTTCTTCGTGGGCTGTTTCTCCGCACTGGCAGCGATAGTGCTTAAGTCGTTTATTCATCTCATACAGTGGCTCATAGAGACACAACTCATCGGCACTACCCACCACACCTGGTGGTATCTCATCTGTCCGATGATAGGCATACTCCTCTCCGCCCTCTTCGTGCGCTATATCGTCAAGGACGACATCTCGCACGGTATCACCAAAATACTCTACGCTATCTCGCAGCGCAAGTCGATTATCAAAGCCCATAATATGTGGACTTCCATAGTCGGCTCGGGACTGACTATCGGCTTCGGCGGTTCGGTCGGTGCAGAGGCACCTATCGTGCTGACAGGTGCGGCTATCGGGTCGAATCTCGCCAAGGCATTCCGCCTCGAGCAGAAGACGATGATGCTCATGATTGGTTGCGGTGCGGCGGGGGCGATAGGCGGTATCTTCAAAGCCCCTATCGCCGGTCTGGTCTTCACCCTCGAGGTGCTGATGATGGACTTAACCATGGCGAGTGTTGCCCCGCTGCTTATCTCGTCTGTAACCGCCACTGCCATTTCCTATATCGCCACGGGGTCTAACCCCATGTTTCCCCTCAACACACCGGAGTCCTTCCATATCGGCAATATCCCCTGGTACTTGGTACTCGGTATTGCCTGCGGACTCGTATCGCTCTATTTCACACGGGGTATGAACCGCCTCGAGCAGTGGATGAAGCACCAAGTGCAGAACTTCTGGCTCAAGATACTGATAGGCGGCGTTACCTTGAGCGTACTCATCTTTCTCTTTCCCCCGCTCTACGGCGAGGGCTACGATGTCATTACCCAACTCATCAACGGCGACTCGGCTTCCGCACTGACGAACAGCCCGTTCGCTCGCCTGGGCACAGCCTCGTGGGTAATAGTGGGCTATTTCGCCCTCGTGCTGGCGTTCAAGATAGTTGCCTCCGTAGCCACCAACGGCGGAGGCGGTGTCGGCGGTATCTTCGCCCCCTCGCTATTCATGGGTTCGCTGGTGGGTTTCCTTACCGCACGCCTGCTTAACCTCATGGGGCTGGCAGTGCCGGAGACCAACTTCGCGCTGGTCGGCATGTCGGGACTGATGTCGGGTGTCATGCACGCCCCGCTGACAGGTATCTTTCTCATTGCCGAACTGACAGGCGGCTACCACCTCTTTATGCCGCTGATGATAGTGTCCGTAGTGTCCTACCTCACTATCAAACTCTTCGAGCCGCACAGCCTCTATGCCATGCGTCTGGCGCAGAAGGGCGAACTGCTTACGCACAACAAAGACCGCAATGTGCTGACGCTCCTGAAGATGGAGAATGTACTCGAGACTGACCTGACCACTATCTTCCCCGAGATGACACTGGGCGAGTTGGTCAAAGTCATCGCAGACAGTCATCGCAATATCTTCCCCGTCATCGACCACGAGGGACACCTTAAGGGCATATTACTATTAGACGAGGTTCGGAACATCATGTTCCAACCTCGCCTCTATAAGCGTTTCACCGTCGGGCAACTGATGACTTCGCCCGAGGCAATCCTTTCCTTTGATATGCCGATGGAAAAAGTAATGGAGACCTTCGAGGACACGGGGGCGTGGAATCTGCCCGTCGTGGACAGCGACCGCCGTTACCTCGGCTTCGTCTCCAAGTCAAAGATATTCAACTCCTACCGCCATGTCCTCGTCCACTTCTCCGAGGAGTAGGCTACTGTGAACTATAGCATCTATAGCGACTATAGCGGCTATAGTGTCCCCCACTATAATTTACTCAAGAACTTCTCTTTATTGACTACGAATCGTAGGTGTTCGCCTTCGCCGATGAGGGTGTCGCCTTGGTAGGCGGCGATGTGGAAGTAGAGTTTGCGCCCGTCTATCTTGGTCAGTTCTGCCGTTGCGCGTACCTCTTGCCCGATAGCAGTGGGGCGCAAGTGGCTACTCTCGATATGTCCGCCTACGGTGGTGCTGCCCTCGGGCAGACTGCTTTGTACGGCGTGCATGGCGGCGTTCTCCATTAGTGCCAACATAGCGGGTGTGGCAAGCACGGGCATATCGCCCGACCCCATTTGTTCTGCGCTGTGCGCTGCGTCCACTACGAGGACGCTCGTGTGTGTAAGTCCTGTTTCCATAGTCTGCGGGGCGGTACTGGTTGTGCTGCGCCGCCCGTGGTTAGCCTACAAGAATCGTGCCTTATAGCGTATGCGTATCTGCCGAAGAGCCGCTTCTCGTATCTGCCGCACCCGTTCGCGGCTCAGCCCTATCTCGTCTGCAATCTGGTCGATACTCTCTTCCGGCACGCCGATACCGAAACTGCGCCGTAGCACGGTGGCATCCCGTTCGTTGAGGCGGTCGAGCAGTTGCTCCACCTCGTGCCGCACCGACTCGTCCTCCAACTTCGCATCGGTGGGAGCGGTGTCGCTCGTCAGCATACTGCCGATAGTGCCGTCGGACTGGTCGCTCAAGGGCGTATCCATGGAGATCGAGCCGGGCGTGCTGTTGCGCAGCGTGCGCACCTCTTCGGGTGTCATATCCAGCACACGGGCTAACTCCTCGTCGGTGGGGATGATGTTCTGCTCCACTTGGAAGCGCACGATAGCCCGTTTGAGCCGCCGCATACGAGTAACCACATTCTGCGGCAGCCGAATGGTACGGGCTTCCGCAGTGAGCGTGGCGGTTATCTCTCGGCGTATGTGGTGGCAGGCGTAGGAGATAAATTTCACTCCTACGGTGGGGTCGAACTGTTCGGCTGCGGCTATCAACCCCATTTCGGCGGCAACCACCAAGTCTTCGAGGTCAACGCCCTGGTTCTGATAGGACTTGGCAATGGTGATAGCCAACCGCATATTGTGTTCTACGAGCAGGTTACGCGCCTTTAGGTCGCCTTGTCGGCTGCGGGTGGCGAGTTCTATCTCGTCATCTATGCTCAGCACATCGTATCGCTTATTGCATATCTCCGCCAGGTGCGCCTGCATAGAGCGGGTGTCACGGGGCGTGATAGATATAGAGGGAGTATTATTTTTCATAGGCATTCGGCTAGTGTCAGTAGGTTATGCCGCGGGCGTTGCCTGCGTTACTTGTCGGTGGCTATGATGAAGAAGAACGGCTTGCCGGTGTAGAGCGGTTTACTATCGTAACAGTGTGTTTCTCTGCTGTTGTAGTACAGTTTTGCTGTTGTTGCAATGCAGATTGCAGCCGTACCGGTAAGGAGTGAACGGAGCCGTAACAAGTGGTCAGGCGATGCCCGTAGGCAGGTTTAATCGGCAATAGGATTTGCCCTCTTCTGCTACAAAAAATGTGCCGCACCCCCTCCCCCTGCCATCTTGTCATAGATTTATTTTCTTGCGCACAGCAGCCAAAGCCCTATTCCCCGATAATGCCCTAGAGCATCTAGAAGGTCTAGAGTATCTAGGCTGCCCTAGACTATCTAGACTATCTAGAATGTCTAGAATATCTAGATTACCACTGCCTCCACCCGGTGGTGGGGGGCAAATCCGTTTGACTATACGCTGCGGTTCTGCCCGTGGACGATACACATCCGGTAGCCTGGGGGCGTGGGTGTCCTCACCCGCGACGGCTCGTTAGAGCCGGTTGACTA
>CAVFIY010000015.1:0-10464 GCA_963622435.1 Bacteroides uniformis
TCCCCGAAAAATCCCCCGCCTGTTGCGTATCTCAAAAAAATAAACTACCTTTGCACCACGCAACCAATGCGTAATCAATGCGCAATCACCACGCAATCAACGCGTACCCAAAACGCACCCAACAAGCAACTAACAATAACCCAATAAGCACACTAATCCACACACAATCATGGCAATAGAGAAGAAACAGCCCTCCGCCGACAAACTGAAAGCCCTTCAGTTGGCGATGGCGAAGATAGATAAAGACTTCGGTAAGGGCGCAATTATGAAACTCGGCGACGACAAGATAGAGGACATCCCCGTCATCTCGACGGGCAGTATCGGGCTGAACCTCGCCCTCGGCGTGGGCGGTTACCCCCGCGGTCGTGTCATCGAAATCTACGGTCCCGAGTCCTCGGGTAAGACCACACTCGCCATCCACGCCATGGCGGAGGTGCAGAAGCAGGGCGGTATCGCCGCTATCATCGATGCCGAACACGCCTTCGACCGTTTCTACGCCGAGAAGTTGGGCGTTGATACTGATAATCTGTTGATTGCACAGCCCGACTGCGGCGAACAGGCACTCGAAATCGCAGACGAACTCATTCGCTCTTCGGCGGTGGATTTGGTGGTGATTGACTCTGTCGCCGCCCTCACCCCAAAGGCGGAAATCGAGGGCGATATGGGCGACAACAAGTTGGGTCTGCAGGCGCGTCTGATGTCGCAGGCACTGCGTAAACTGACCGCCACGATTAACAAAACGCAGACTACTTGTATCTTTATCAACCAGTTACGCGAGAAGATAGGTGTCATGTTCGGCAACCCCGAGACCACTACGGGCGGTAATGCGCTGAAGTTCTATGCCAGTGTCCGCATGGATATCCGCAAGATAGGGCAGATTAAGGACGGCGACGAAGTGCTTGGAAATCAGGTGCGTGTGAAGATTGTGAAGAACAAAGTGGCGCCTCCGTTTAAGAAAGCGGAGTTTGACCTCATGTTCAACGAGGGCATCTCGAAAGTGGGTGAGATTATCGACCTCGGCGTGGAGACGGAAGTGCTGAAGAAAGCGGGCAGTTTCTACTCCTATGGGGACACCAAACTCGGTCAAGGTCGCGATGCAGTCAAGAACCTCCTGCGTGACAACCCCGACCTCATGGACGAACTCGAGTCCAAGATAATGGCAAGCCTCAAGAAGTAAGGCGCAAGGACAATAGGAGGAGGGCGAACAATAGACCCTTATTCCTCGTACCGCACTCAAATTCAGTATTATAGATTGAGCGTACGGAATAGAACGCCCCGCCATTCCCCTCCGCACCTCTCTCCTACCATACAGGTATAAAGCAGGGGAGTTTCCGAAATCACTATCAAGTGATGCAGGAACTCCCCTGTTTCGTTTACCTGCCTCCGAGCAATCGGAAAGCGGTGTAAATCAAGTGCGTACCGTAACGCTATTTGTGTCTGTGCCTTTGCTTAATCCGCCTTTTCTATTGCCTCGGCGATAGAGTTGGCAATCTCTGCCATTTCGTCTGCGGGGAGAGAAAGTTTCGGATTGGTAAAGAGCATATCCTTCTCACTGTTCATCGGCACCAGGTGAATATGCACATGGTTTACCTCCATGCCCAGCACCGCCACACCGACACGCTTGCAGCCCGTTGCCTCTTTAATCCCTCGAGCGACTTGTTTCGCAAAGAGAATCAACCCCGAAAGGGTGTTGTCGTCCAGGTCGAAGATATAGTCAGCCTCCGGCTCCTGTAACTTAGGGATAACCAAAGTATGCCCCTTCGTCAGCGGATTGATGTCCAGAAATGCATAGTAGCGGTCGTCCTCTGCCACCTTATAGGAGGGGATTTCACCGTTGATGATTCGTGTAAAGAGTGTCATGGCACTATGGATAAATAAGTGAGTGTGTAATAGTGAATTAGAGAGAGATTTCGAGTATCTCCAACTCCATCTTTCCTGCAGGCACTTGCACTACGGCGACATCGCCTACTTTCTTGCCCATCAAGCCTTTAGCGATAGGGGTAGTAACGGCAATCTTGCCCTGCATGATATTTGCTTCTCCCTCTGTCACGAGTTGATAGGTCTTCTCTGCACCTGTCTTCTTTACTCGCACGCGTACCTTAGTCAGTATCTGTACTTCGTCAGTCTTGATACTACTTTGGTCGATGATACGCGCATCCATTATCTTGCCTTTGAGTTGGGCGATCTTACTCTCCAGTACACCTTGCTCCTCCTTTGCGGCATCGTACTCTGCGTTCTCGCTCAAGTCTCCTTTGTCGCGTGCCTCTGCGATAGCCGCGATGACACGAGGACGCTCCGTACTCTCCAAAAAGCGGAGTTCATCTTTCAGTTTCTGCAGACCTTCTGCAGTCATATAAGTTGCTGCCATATTCTATAATATGTATATATAGGTTTGTAATTTCACTTGATTGGTTTGACTACGCTTCTGCATAGCCAACCCTATGTGTTGCAGCGTATTAGGCTGCGCCGTATCGCTCGGGAATTAGTACTTGCGCCGGAATATCTCCGATGCCACAAACGCCTTGCGTGCTTCTTCGGGGTCTGTCAGGTCGGGCAAGACCGACTCTGCAAGCGGTGCTTGCTCCGCTTTGGCGGATTGTTCCGTCCCCGTAAGCCAAGTGTCTTTCGGTGTCGATAAGGAGTTGTACTTCATCTTTCTTCGGCGATTGGATTCGTTTGGTCGATGGTTTGAAAAAACAATAGGAAACTTCACAGCCTCCTATTGCCATTAAACCTAAACCTTAACTATGAAAATTTTATTTGTTTTCGTGTGCAAAGGTACGACCTTTTTTTGATATGCGCAAATATAAGCAATAATTTTGCGCTAAAATGCGTAAAATACACAAAAAAGCGGCATTTTTTCTACCCGTATCGGGCAAATACAAGTCGTAACTCTGCCCTTAACCGCCCCTTAACCACTTCTATACCATACCCTAATCCTACCACGCTCTTTCTCTAATTCCTTTCAAATCCCCCTCTAATTTCTCCCTTAAAACATACTCACCGTACCTCGGAGGGTGGCGGGGGAGGCGTCGGTTATGCAGACACGGATGAACTCACCGATGTGGCATCCCTCGCGAGGGAAGATAACCGTCTTGTACTGCGAAGTGCGTCCGTACATTTCCTCGTGGCTGCGTTTGGAATAGCCCTCCACCAAGACCTCGACAGTCTTCCCTATCTCTCGGCGGTTGCTTGCCAGAGAGAGTTCGCTCTGCAGGGCAATAATCTCGTTGAGGCGGCGCACTTTCTCCTCCTCCGATATGTTGTCGGGGAGGTGCTTTTGGGCGTAAGTACCTGGTCGCTCACTGTACTTGAACATAAACGCCGTGTCGAAACCCACCTCCCGCATCAGGCTGAGTGTCTCGGCGTGGTCTTCGAGTGTCTCATCGTGGAATCCACAGAAGATGTCCGTGCCTATAGTGGCTTCGGGCAGGATACGACGGATGGCGGCAATGCGGTCGAGATACCACTCGCGGGTGTACTTACGGTTCATTAACTTGAGTATCTTGTTCGAGCCGCTCTGTACAGGCAGGTGGATGAACTTACAGAGGTTCGGATAGCGTGCAATGGTCTCGAGCGTCTTATCGGACATATCCTTCGGGTGGCTGGTAGTGAAGCGGATACGCATAGCGGGTACGGCAGTCGCCACACGCTCCAGCAAGTCCGCAAAGTCAATAATGGTACCGTCTTCCTGCTCAAACCGATAGGAATTGACATTCTGTCCCAAAAGAGTGATTTCCTTATACCCCTTGGCGGCTAAATCATTGACTTCGTGGAGAATACTCTCTACATCCCGACTGCGTTCCCGTCCGCGCGTATAGGGGACAATGCAATAGGAGCAGAAGTTGTTGCAACCGCGCATGATACTTACAAATCCGCTGATAGTCTTCCCGATACGGGCAGGCATTACCTCCCGATAGGTCTCAGTCTTGCTCAGTTCCACATTCATGGCTTTCTGTCCTAACTCGCACTGTGCCAGCAGGTTTGGTATATCCATATAGGAGTCGGGACCTGCGACAAAGTCCACACCGTACTCCGCAATCAGTTCTTCTCCCATACGCTCCGCCATGCAGCCGATAACGCCGATAGTAATTTTCTTTCCGCTCTGCACAACGGAAGAACGGTGCTGCACCGAGCGAGATTTCAACTCCCGCAGACGGGATACCACTTTCTGCTCGGCGTTATCACGAATGGAGCAGGTGTTGAGCAGCACAATATCTGCTTCTTCCCACTGCTCGGTCAGTTCGGCGTCTGCAGTCTGCATAATCGCCGCAACTACCTCACTATCTGCCACATTCATCTGGCAACCATAGGTCTCTATATAGAATTTCTTGGACATATTGTAGTTTTAATTGCAATAAATGAGAAAATAATTTGCGTATTCCGATTTTTCGCTGTATCTTTGCACCCGCTTTTGAGAAGAAAGCCTCGGGATGTGGCGCAGTCCGGTAGCGCAACGGTCTGGGGGACCGGAGGTCGCAAGTTCGAATCTTGTCATCCCGACAAAAAGAGAGTTCTTATAGACTCTCTTTTTTTTGTTACCGCTCAACTTGGGGAACAAGATAACTCGGATAGACTAGAGCCGCTAGATAATCTAGTTAATCTAGACAATCTAGTTCGTTTAGCCACTCTGGTGTTATTCGTGAGCGGGGCGGAAGCGGGAGACATTTTGTTCGGGGAGAGGTGTTATCTCCACTTGTAACTCTGCCAGGGTTGCCGTCAGTTCTGTGTTAGCACGCACCAGACCTATCCACCACTCTGCCTCGTCCATACTCTCGAAGCCTATAATGCGCAGCGCACAGCCGTCGCCCACTACAGGCATCTTCTGCAAGTCGAAGTCTCGTATTAGGAATTGCGAGAAGTTGAAGAGTGCCGTCTCGTACTGTAGGCGGTTGAGCAGTGCCTCGTCCTGTTTGGGCAGGTAGAACAGTACGACACTTGCCACATTGCGTTCGTCGGTCAGTTCTTCCTGCGGTTCTTCGTCTTCTTGTTGCGTTGTCTCTGCACGCAAGTCGCCCAGCGAGGAGGCTTGTGTCGTTCCCTGCTGACTTTCCATTCCCTGTCCCATCATAGCCAACATGTCTTTCGCCATTGCCCCGAGTTCACTCTCGGGGTAACGGCGTACCATGTCTTGCAGTTCACTTACGAACGCCGTCTGTCCGTCGGTACGGGCAACGGCAATGGCGTTGAGGAATAGGAAACGGGGCATTAGCGGGGAGAGCGGGTATTGCTGCTCGGCGTATGCCTTATTGGTCTTGACTTGTGCAAACGCCCCTTGCGTATAGGCGTTGTAAGTGTCTTCGTAGAGGGAATCCTGCTCTACCGCCATACGCCGCAAGCGGTCGAAATAGTCCGGCTGGGACACAATGTATGCTTGTTGTGAGGTCGGGTACAGCGTAGTGATAGCCTGCCGATAGCTGGCTTGTCCTATGGCATCGGAGTCCCGCAGCGCATGGAGGTAGTACATATAGTACAAGTCTAACAAGTCGGCGTGGGCGGGGAAGCGTTCCTGCAACTCCTCGAATGTACGGTCGGCTAACGGGCGATCGCTCAACTTGTCTTGGTAGATATATACCATATTGATGAGCGCATGGCGAATAAGGCTGTCGGATAGTGCTAATGCCCCTTCGCCGCGCGGTATCTGCTGCAAGTAGTATTCCGGCTTGTGGTTGTCAGTCTCCACACGGGCAGGCTTGGCGGTGGTGCTGTCGGGCGAGAGCGTCTGCAAAGAGTCGGTTGGCTCTAGGTCTTCGTCTTGCGGTTCGTCGGCGAAAGAAGACACTACGGTCTTGCTGCGGCGACGCCAGTTGTCCTCCAGCGTACGCTGTCCCCAACGCTTGGTGAACTCCTGTTTCCCCGAACGCATAAGTTGCGGATTATAGAAGTACCAGTCGCCCGCTGCCCCACTACCGCCGAGCATATTGGAGGTGTTCACACTCTGCAACCCGCCGTCTGCCGCTTGGCGAGCCGCCTGTGCCTCCTCCTCTGCCGCCTGCTGCTCTTGCAGGAGCAAGTCGGCGATAAGTTTCTCCACTACGGCGCGCTGTTCCGCCTCACTCATACGGCTCAAGCGTTGGAGGGAGTCTTGCAGGACAACGGTTGCGTGTTCCTGTATCAGTTCGTCCAGGACCTCGGAGCGTTGCTGCAGGCGGGCATAATCAGCATCGGTGGCGGGGAGTATGGTAACTGCCTCTCTGTAGCAGGGTTGCGCTGCGGCATAGTCTTGTCGGTCGAAGTAGATGTCCCCCGCACGGACAAGCACGGCGGCTTTATCCATAGAGGCTTGCGTGGCTTCGTCGATAGCCTTATGGTAGTGGCGTAGGGCTTGTACTGTGTCGCCCGAGGCGAGATAGATATTGCCTATTGCCCCGTAGATAAGGTCGAGGCGGTCTTTGTATTTGGACTGCTTCGTCATCTGCCGCAGGGATTTCAATGCGGACTTACCGCTCAATTGGGCGATACGGATACGGGCATTGAACTCCATTTCGGGCTTGGGCGACATACGCAGCACTTGCCGATAGGCATTGACTGCCTCTTGCCTATTCCTCTCACGCTCATAGAGTTGCCCCAGTACATACGCAAAGCGGGGGCGATAGACGGTGCGCTTCTCGTCGGGCAGTGCCGACTTAACGAACGGTATGGCGGCGTGGTACTGCCCCGTCTTAATTAGGATGTCGGCACTGACAGAGGAGTAGAGGCGGGCGTGCTTCTTACTCAATGCGTCTATCTGCACCTTTTGGAGCATATCCTCTGCCTCGTAGAGCCACCCCATCTCGGCGTAAGCGCGTGCCGTCCAGAGTTGGCAACACGCCACCATATCGGGGTCTGTGCTATAGTGCTTGCTAATGTAAGAGAATGTTCCCACCGAGCCGAGGAAATCTCCTTTGTGGAACTCCGCTTCGCCGAGCCGCAGCCATGCTTTGCCCATCTGGTTGTTGAACTCTTCCTGCTGCAACCAGAGTTTGTACTTCGGGTCGTTACGCTTCTTGGGATCGGGCTTGGGACGTGACTTTATGGAGTGGAGTTTGATACACTTACGGCACTTCTCTATCGTCCTGTCCATCTGCGAAGCGGAGGCTGCTGCCGCCGTGTGGTTGCTGACGGGGTAGAGCGAGAGAATGGCGGAGTAGTTGTCCTCGTTGGCGTTCTGTATCGCCTTCAGTCCCTCCTCGTAGGCGGTGTTGCCGTTGTAGAGGATGTTGTACTTGACTTTGGTCTGGTGGTACGAGCGAGTTGCCCAAGTGTTCTTTTGGGTAGAGCAAGCCGTGAGCAGCACGAGGAGTGCGCCCACGGTCAAGTATATGGTTCTATGGAGCAAGCGGTTAGTCATTCGGAGTGAGTCCCTTGACATGCGACTGTGCCGCCACAAACTCTTTGAGGTAGAACGGTTCGTAGTAGGCAACATCCGCTCCCTTATACCCCGCCATGAGTTGCCGCTCTGCCAACATACCCATGTACTTTGCCTCGGGTAGGACACCGTCGAGATAATGGAGCCTGGGTGCAGCGAGTACGGTTTGGCACTTGGCAGCACCGTCGCCGAAGTAGTACACCTCTTTGCCGCAAGCAGTAAGCCAATCGGCGTTCTCCACCACTTGGGCGTGTACCTTCTGCACCTCGGCGAGTTCCTCGTCGTAGAGTGCCGTATAGACTTCCATACGCCGTGCGTCTATCATCGGGCATAGGAGTGCATTCAGCGAGAGCGTCTCCCCGTAACGGGCAACGGCGGCTGCCGATAGGACTTGGAGTGTAGGAACGGGGACAAGGGGTACGGACAGCCCGTAGCACAGTCCCTTGGCGATACCCGTACCAATACGCAGACCCGTGTAACTGCCGGGACCCTCGGAGAGCGCCACTGCCTCTATCGCTAGCCCTTTTGCCTGCAACTCTTGCTGCAACTCATCGACAAAGACGGGTAGCAGTTGGGCATGGTTGGTGTCGGTTGCCTGCATACGCTCGGCAACGGGTACGCCGCCTATTGTAACGGCGGCGGAGCAGACACGGGTACTTGTTTCGATACAGAGAATAGTCATACCGAAGAGGGATTAGAAGCGGTAGCGCACGGCGAGTGTCAGCGCCCAATCGAAGAACGAGAAGTGGTAGTTATCGTTGAATCCGAGGCCGTATCCGGGGCGGAAATCGAGTGCTATATTCACGGGTGCGCTGAGAGCAACCTCCGCTCCGAAGACGGCGTTCAGTCCGAACTTACCGTAGAGAGGGTCGTCGGTGGCGTCCAAGTCGAGAGAAGATGAATAGAGGTCGTGTGCCAGACCGATACTGAAGCCGCCGCCTGCATACCAATCCACATGCCCTTCGTCGAAGTCGGCAATCGTGTTCTGGTAGAGCAGATTGGGGTTGAACTCAAAGGTGTAGAGGTTCTGCTCGTAGGAGAGATAAGAGCCGAATTCCCGCGTACCTGCCGCCGTCGATTCGAGGCGTACACCGAGGTCTGCCTGCAGTCCGAAGTGGTCTATACCAAAGACAAAGCCTTTGTACGACACGCCGTACATACTGCCCGCCAAGCCGCCTATACTGTGTTTGTATTCCTGTGCCGATAACCCCGACACCGAGAGGCACACCAGTGCCAACAAAATATATTTCTTCATACAATTCCTAATTCTTAATTCCTAATTCCTAATTCATAATTACCCCACCGTGGCTCCATTGTGAACGGGCGCGGATACGGTGGTAACAACGAGTTTCCCGTCTGCATCCACCGCCGAGAGTATCATGCCTTGCGACTCGATGCCCATCATCTTGCGCGGCGGGAAGTTGGCGATGTACAGCACCTGTTGCCCTACCAACACCGAAGGATCGGGGTACGACTGTGCGATACCCGACAGGATTGTGCGCCCGCCCATGCCGTCGTCGAGGCGGAATTGCAGCAGCCGGTCGGACTTCTTCACGGGCTGACAATCCAGCACCGTGGCGACACGGATGTCGGCTTTGTCGAAGTCGTCTATCGTCGTGGCGGCTTTCACCTCGGCGGGTCGCCAGTTCTTCAGCGACTCCGCTTTGGCGACCTCCTCGTTCTCCTGTTTGATACGGGCGAGGCGGTCGAGTTGCGCCTGAATGGCATCGTCCTCTATCTTCTCGAATAGCAGACTCACTTCGCCCAGCGTATGCCCTGCCTCGAGCAGGTCGGTGCGCCCTAGTTGCGCCCAGTCGGCATGGTCGATGTTAAGCATGCGACGCAGTTTCTCCGACGAGAACGGCAGGAACGGCTCGAAAGCGATGGAGAGGTTGGCGGCTATTTGCAATGCCAAGTTCAGCACCGTGGCGGTGCGCTCCATGTCGGTCTTTGCCAATTTCCACGGCTCGGTGTCGGCGAGATACTTGTTCCCGATACGAGCAAGGTTCATCGCCTCTTTCTGTGCGTCACGGAAGCGGAAGTTGTTCAGCAACTCTTCTAATTGCGTCTTTATGTTGCAGAAGTCCGAGAGTGTCGTTTGGTCGTAGTCGGTCAGCGCACCGCAGGCAGGCACTTTGCCGCCGAAGTACTTGTTGGTCAGCACCAGCGCACGGTTCACGAAGTTGCCGTAGATAGCCACCAACTCGTTGTTGTTGCGTGCCTGAAAGTCCGCCCATGTGAAGTCGTTGTCTTTCGTTTCGGGCGCATTGGCGGTCAGCACATAGCGCAGCACATCCTGCTTTCCGGGGAAGTCCACGAGGTATTCGTTCAGCCATACCGCCCAGTTGCGGGAAGTCGAAATCTTGTCGCCTTCGAGGTTCAGAAACTCATTGGCAGGCACATTGTCGGGCAGGATGTACGAGCCGTCGGCTTTCAGCATCGAGGGGAAAACAATGCAGTGGAAGACGATGTTGTCTTTGCCGATAAAGTGAATCAGGCGCGTGTCTTGGTCTTTCCACCAAGTCTCCCACTTGCCGTACTTCTCGGGCTCGGCATCGCAGAGTTCTTTTGTGTTCGAGATATACCCTATCGGGGCGTCGAACCACACATACAGCACCTTGCCCTCTGCGCCCTCCACAGGCACGGGAATACCCCAGTCGAGGTCGCGCGTCACGGCACGGGGCTTCAGTCCGCCGTCGAGCCACGACTTGCACTGCCCATAGACATTCGGCCGCCACTCTTTGTGGTCTTCCAGAATCCACTTCTCGAGCCACTGTTGGTATTGGTCGAGCGGCAAATACCAGTGGGTCGTTGCCTTTTTGGTCAGCGGGTTACCGTTCACGGCGTTGTAGGGATTGATCAACTCATCGGGCGAGAGGGTGGCACCGCACTTCTCGCATTGGTCGCCGTACGCTCCTTGCGCATGGCAGCGGGGACACTCGCCACGGATGTTTCGGTCGGTCAAGAATTCTTGCGTCTCGGGGTCGTAGAACTGCTCCGTCGTCTGCTGAATAAACTTGCCGTCGTCGTATAGTTTGCGGAAGTAGTCGGCGGCAAACTGATGGTGAATGGCACTCGTGGTGCGGGAATAGATGTCGTAGGAGATACCGAACTGC
>CAVFIY010000015.1:10639-15890 GCA_963622435.1 Bacteroides uniformis
CGCCGGCAAGGTGTCCGATATGCACCGGCCCGTTTGCGTAGGGCAGTGCGGCTGTTACTAATGTTCTCTTAAAAGTCATACAATCTTTTGGGCTTTTATTGCTTATTTATCCGCTTCGTGCAGCATATAGAACATACACGCTACATCCTGTCCTGCCCGAGCGGCATACTGAAATCCGTATTTTTGATAGAAGGGGATTGCGCTATAGGTACCGTCCTCCAAGTCAAGGGCATCCACATGCAGAAACTCCACATTGGGGATAAAATCCTCCGCCTTGTTGCATACCAAATTCAAAATAGCCGTACCTATTCCCCTGCACTGATAGTCTTTGCGCACAGCCAGACATGCTATATCGACCATATCGACATGCTCGGTGTGTCCCTCGTACTCTATAGGGAAATTGATTTTGCCTATAATACAGAACCCGACTAACTCATTATTTTGTGCATGCACACAATAAGCCACAGGGTCTTCGACATATATCTCTGCCAACAGTCCATGCGAGTGAAGTATTTCGTCCATATCCTTCACTCCGCAACTAAAATCACGGAGGAGAGGCAGAATATCAGCCGATATGTCCATCGACCGTATGGTATATTTTTCCATACTTATACTTCAGCCAGTTCAATCGATGTCTTGTGCAATGAGTAGGCTCGCTTGGCAGTTCCCTGTTTCTTCTCTGCCGCCACACGCTCGAGATGCTCGTGTATCTCTTTGGCAATGGCACCGCGAACGGGTTTGCACGATGTGGGTTTTCCTATCATAACGCTACTAATTTGTCCCGCCTGTGCGGAATCTGTTGCAAAGGTATGCCTTTTTTTTGACATATACAAATTATTTGTGCAAGAGTTCCCCGAGGTAGCAATGCATACTATACAAATATGTGCTGCATAATGCATAAACGCCAAGAAGAGTCCAAAAGCGGGCGATTAGCCGCTAGTGACGGGCGAATTGCCCTACCACTACCCTACCACTACCCTAGCACTACTTGTTTTTGTATTGATTTTGTGTAGTTTATAGACTGTTTTCAAGCCTTTTCTCCTGCACAAAATATGCAATAATAGTATGCAATATACATTATCTGCTAGGATTGCGATAGGGTAGATAAGTTTACTCTCGTTGCGCTAAATTTGATTATGCAATCCTATGCAAAGTAAGGCAGCCCGACTGACAGCCTTTGAATTTATCACGCGAAACTTGCCTATTACCGGAAAAATGCGTACCTTTGCCGCAAACTACAACAAATACTAACTAACGCGAGCGCAGCGAGCAAACATACGCAAGGCAAGAATACGCAAGGCGAATATACGCTCACGACAGTGAGCGAACATACGCGCAGCGAAAATACGCATAGCGGTAGCGGAGCGAACATACGCGAAGCGAAGATACGCGAGCGCAGCGAGCGAAAGAACATGATACATACAGCAACCTTTGTAATATCCGCCCCGGATGTGGCGGAATGTCCGCAGAGTACGCTGCCCGAGTATGCTTTTATCGGGCGGTCGAATGTCGGCAAGTCCAGTCTTATCAACATGTTAGCCCATAACCCCAAGTTGGCGAAGACGAGTCAGAAGCCGGGTAAGACCCTGCTAATCAATCATTTCCTGATAGACAACAGTTGGCAACTCGTGGACTTACCCGGTTACGGCTATGCGCAGGCGGGGCAGAAACAGCGGGAGCAACTCAAGCGGATGATAGAACGCTACTGCCTCCTCCGAGAGCCGCTTTGCAGCCTCTTTGTCCTTATCGACTGCCGCCTCGAGCCGCAGGCGATTGACTTGCAGTTCATGGAGTGGCTGGGCGAGAACGAAGTGCCGTTCGCTATGGTCTTCACCAAGGCGGACAAGGTGGGCAAGCAGCGTCTGCAGGAGAATATCGAGCATTACAAAGCCAAGATGCTCGAGACTTGGGTCGAACTGCCGCCCGTCTTTGTCACAAGTGCGGAGAAAGGCACGGGCGAGACGGAACTGCTTACCTATATAGAACACATCAACCAAGAACTGACTCAACCCCAATAGACACTATGAAGAAGTCCCTTTTCCTCTCGCTCGCAGCCGCCCTGCTATGCGGTCTGCTGCCGAGTTGCAAACATCCGGAGAAGCAACTCGCCCCGTCGGAACAAACACAGTATCTGCGCCTTACGGACACGCTCGGCGTGCGCAAAGCAGAGGTGTTCGACCCTTTCAACCGTTCGCAGGTGCTTGCCCGCTACTACCTCGTGCGGGATTCGCTGACTGCCGTCCCTGCCGACGGTGTGCGTATCATCACCCCTCTACGCCGCCTTGCCACCACTTCCGCCACGCATATCGGCTTCTTGCAAGCCCTCGGGCGTACGGATAGAGTGGTCGCCATTGCCACGCCGCACTTGGTGTACAACCTCCCCGAGCAACCGACAACGGACATCGGCGAGGACATCAATCTGCGTATTGAGCCGCTTCTGCTGTCGCACCCCGATGCACTGATTATCAGTGCATACGGGCAGAATATGCAGAGCCTCGGGCATATCGAAGAGGCGGGCATACCTGTTATTTATATGACCGAGTGGCGGGAGAACAACCCCCTTGCCCGCATGGCATGGGTGCGTTTCGTGGGTGAATTGGTAGGCGAGGAAGCACGGGCGGATTCGCTCATCGCCGCTGTGTGCGAGGCGTACCACAAAGAGGTGCTTGCGGCAGGGAAAGTGGAACAACGGCGGCAGATTATGTCGGGTGCATCGTTCCGCGGTACATGGTATGTGCCGAGCGGAAATACCTATATGGGGCAACTCTTCCGTGATGCGGGGGCGGATTATGCCTACGCCGACAATACGAGCGACGCTTCTCTCCCCCTGACGATGGAACAAGCACTGCAGGTCTTTGGCAACGCTGATGTGTGGGTAGGCTGCAATGCAAAGAGCCTCAACGAGTTGAAGCAGATAGACGAGAAGCAGACTTGGCTGCGGGCGTACCAAACGGGCGAGGTCTATAACTTCTACCGCCGCCGGAATGCCACGGGCGGAAACGACTTTTGGGAGACGGGTGTCGTCCACCCCGAGTACATCCTCCGCGACTTGCGCTACGCCCTCTACCCCGCCTCCCTCCCCGATTACGAACCTTTCTTCCTCGAGAAACTACAATGAACAGGGGATAACCAATTAATAATTAACAGTTAACAATTAACATGCAGGGAAACCTTCAATTAACACTTAACAGTTAACAATTAACATGCAAGGGAATTGACCTTGCCAACTATTAGACCAAAGAACTAATAAGACCAATAAGACCAATAGAATTCTAATAACCGCCCCGAACATCCGGTAGCCTGGGGGCGTGGGTGTCCCCACCCGCGGCGGCTCGTTAGAGCCGATTGACTATACTGTGGAGGAGTTCACTACGACTTTGTGGAACGGACGGCTATCGCCGTATTACCACTAATTATTCGTAAAGACAAATAGGGGCGTTGTTAGAAACAAATATATTCAAATATAAGTCAAATAAAGAAGTTACCTTCGTGTGAACGGACGCTAATCTGCAACAAACTAACAACAGGGTAACATCAGGGAAAGAACAGGGAGAAGCCAATTAATATGCAGGGGATGGGGAAGTAGTGTTTTGCGGGCAGGCGGGCAGGTCGGGTAGGTCAATTCCTATATTATATTATTATACATACAAGTGTAACCTATATATAGAATTCGGTTGCCCGACCTACCCGCCTGCCCGCATGGCTTATTGTCAGTGCCGACACGGCACTATTTGTCTATATTTGACTTAATTTTTCGTGTATTTGGAGTGTCTTTTGTGACAAATGAATGTTTTTGTGACAAATGAATGTCCCTACGGCGATAGCCGTCCGTTCAAGTGAGTCTTATTGTCAGTGGCGACACGCCACCGTCTGTTCAAAGGAACATACTGTGTCTTGTCGTCCCCGGCGCCGCCGGCTACCAGATAATAAACGACGCGTTCTTGTACGGGCGGGCGTCCCATAGACCGAACTTTAGGTGTGAGTTATCTTTTAGTCGGCAGTATCCCTGTGTGCCTGCGCCTGCTGTGAGGTAAATGGCGTTCGACACGCCTATCTTGACTAATGCTGCAGAGAAGTCCTGCAGTGTAGTGGGGATACGCCCTTCGACTACTACCACACGCCCTTCTAACGAACATAAGCCGCGACGCAGAGAACGGGTCTGTAGTTCGTTCTCCGCTATGCGCCCGTTGTCCACCAGCGGGTACTGACGGAAGAAATCCCCCTCTTTCTCCGTCGCTTCCTCGAAGAGAGGAGAGTTTGCCGCCACGCCTATCGTTACTTCCCCTTCTATTATCGCACAGTAGCCTTGTTTGCTAAGCCCCCAACTGAGCGGCTTCCCTCTGCGGACAAACGCTCCGACAATCTTACCGTTGTCGGCACGCACATCCGCTGCTTGGAAGAAAAGGATATACTGTGCCGTATCACGCACCATCTGATACCCCACCTCGAGGTGCGGCGTAGCGTTAAGCGGCAGATAGATACGCAGGGGAATAGTATCCACAAGCGTGTCTTTTATCTCTGTATAGGAGCGACACGCTGTGTTCGTAAGCGACTGATGTTCACTCTGTTCCAGCCACTCACGGAGCGGGTGGGGTTGAGGTGTGGGTTTCTCTTGGATGAACGGAACGAGGGAGGGACTGTCCCCACCACGAGTAAGCGTAAGGCACAGTACGATGACCACTACGAGCAGCACACACGCTCCTACTGCCGCCCACATCTTCCAACGAGGGCGTTGAGGAGCAGGCTGCCGAGATGGCATATTGCCTATCACGCGTATCTCACTATCTTGAATGTTCTCTTCCATATGTTATTTCGTTCCCATAGATAGGAATTTCATAGTTGGTTGTTATTGGATTATCAGGGATAGGACTTGCCTATACTAGTCGATTCTTATTTAGTTAGCAGGGATAGGACACTCCTATTTTATTATAGTCGGTTCTTATTTCTTTCCCATATTGTCAAAATAGGTCTTTAAGTCCTGTAATGCCTGACGACTGGCGGCAAGGTCATGTCGTAGCAGGTGTGCGTCGAGTAGTTGGAGTTTCTGTTGTGCGGCATTGATGTAGAACACATACCGTAGATTGATAATCAGTGTCTTACCCACCCGAACAAAGGTAGGCTCAAAGTCCGCCATTTGCTGTGCGAGGAGTTGTTCCACTTGCCCGAGTTGGATAGTTAGGAGGAAACTGTCGCCGCTCGTGATATGTAACATCGAGTAGTTCCCCTCCGACTGTATATACAGTATATGCTG
>CAVFIY010000016.1:0-15417 GCA_963622435.1 Bacteroides uniformis
CCTGCAGCAAAAGATTCTGACCTACTACCTGTCGGAAGCGGCTCTGCAAGGGCGTGATATCCTCTTCGACCAGAACGGCAAGTACAACCTCACCATTCGCCGCACGCTGGAGGCTCTCTATCAGAACTACAGCGGCAGTCGCACCGACGAGGAGTTCCTAAAACTGGAGAAGTACCTCAAGCGGGTGTGGTTCTCCAACGGTATCTACCACCACTATTCCGAGGACAAGTTCCTGCCTGAGTTCTCTCAAGAGTGGTTCTGCGCCGCCTGCAAGGAGTCGGGCATTGCCGTTCCGACGGAGATTCTGCCCGTGATGTTCGACCCCACGGTGCTGCCCAAGCGCACCAATCAGCAAGACGGGCAGGACCTGGTGCTGACCTCGGCGGGCAACTACTACGAGGGCGTTACGCAGGCCGAAGCGGAACAATACTATCGCGACCATAAGGACACCTCCGCCGAGCCGATGTGGGTGGGGCTGAACGCCAAACTCGTGAAAGAGAACGGTGTTGTTACCGAAAAGGTCTATCGCGTGGGCGGCATGTACGGCGAAGCGCTCGAGAAAGTGGTCTATTGGCTTGAGAAGGCGCTGCCCTACGCCGAGAACGAGGAACAACGCCTTGCCATCGAGAAAATGATTGAATTCAACCGCACGGGCGACCTGCACACCTTCAACGAATACTGCATCGCTTGGGTGAAAGACCTCAACAGCCGGGTGGACTATATCAACGGATTCACCGAGACCTACTCCGACCCGCTCGGCATCACGGGCGCATGGGAGGCAATGGTCAATTTCAAAGACCTCGAGGCCACCAAGCGCACCACGCTGATTTCGGAAAACGCACAATGGTTCGAGGACCACTCCACGACCGACCCGCGATTCAAGAAAGAAGAGGTAAAGGGTGTGAGCGCGAAAGTCATCACCGCGGTGATTCTGGGCGGCGACTGCTATCCTTCCACCCCTATCGGCATCAACCTGCCCAACGCCAACTGGATTCGCAAGGAGTACGGCTCGAAATCCGTCACCATTGACAACCTGATGCACGCTTACAACGAGGCGGCTAAAGGCAACGGATTCAACGAGGAGTTCATGATTGATGACGCTACCCGTGCGCTGTATGACAAATACGGTTCGCTCTGCGGCGACCTGCATACCGACCTGCACGAGTGCGTCGGACACGGGTCGGGAAAACTGCTTCCGGGCGTCAGCAAAGATGCGCTCAAGGAGCATGCTTCCACTATCGAGGAGGCGCGTGCCGACCTGTTCGGACTGTACTACATGGCGGATCAGAAACTCGTTGACCTTGGTCTGCTGCCCAACAAGGAAGCCTACAAAGCGTTCTACTATCAGCAGATGATGAACGGACTGATGACCCAACTCGTGCGTATCGAGCCGGGTAAAGACATCGAGGAGGCGCACATGCGCAACCGTCAGCTCATTGCGCAATGGGTTTATCACCACGCCACGAACGGCGAGGTGGAAATCATCGAGCGGGACGGCAAGCACTATCTCCGCATCAACGACTACGAAGGCTTGCGTCGCCTCTACGGCGAGCTATTGGCTGAGATTCAGCGCATTACCTCCGAGGGCGACTATGCAGCGGCCAAAGAGATGGTTGAGACCTACGCCGTCAAGATTGACCCCGCACTGCATAACGAGATTTTGGAGCGCTATGCACAGTTGGATTTGGCACCGTACAAGGGCTTCGTCAACCCCGTCTATACGCCGGTTTTGGACAAGGAGGGCAATATCACCGATGTCAAAATCGACTACACGGAGGGCTATGTCGAGCAGCACCTGCGCTACTCGCGCGACTACTCGTGGCTACCGAATGTCAATTAGGAATTAGGAATTAGGAATTAGGAATTAAGTGTAATACAGAATCCCACTTTGCATGTTAATTGTTAATTTTTAATTGTTAATTGGACATTGAACTACCCATATCGAAATCGATTGCGAATCGGCTTTTGATTTTGCAAGCACTACACGGAGACGGACTTTTGTCTGTCTCCGCTGCAAATATCCCGGATGATATTCGACTGTTACACAATGCATTGCAGGCGTTAGGTACGACACCTCCACCCGATACTTTAGACTTAGGGAACTGCGGAACGGCGATGCGATTCCTTACCGCCTATTGTGCGCAATGCCCCGGGCTGCAAGTCGTGCTGACGGGCTGCGAACGCATGCAGCAGCGACCTATCGGGCAGGAAGTGGAGGCGCTGCGAATGCTCGGAGCAGACATTGCCTACCTCGGGCAGGAGGGCTACCCGCCTTTGCGCATCACGGGCAAGACCTTTGAGCGTTGCCCCGTTTCGATCGCCCACCCGCTCTCTACACAATTCGTCTCCGCCCTGCTGCTCATCGGCGTCCCCGTCAGCACCGACACCGCTTCGCCCTACATCACGCTCACGCAAGAAATCATCTCCGCTTACGACCGTTACAAGCAGACGAGCAAATACTCTATCTATATGGATATCAACCGAATAGGCGATTGGTCAGCCGCTGCTTTTTGGTACGAGTACATTGCATTGCACGGCGGCAAGATACGCTTTACCAACCTGTCCGACTCGGGGCAGGGCGACCAAATCGCCATCGACTTCTTCGCCCGACTCGATGTCCGCACCACACGAGAAGAGGGCTGTTTCGTTATCGAAAAAGAGGAAAGACAATCTCTGCCGAGCATAATAGAATGGGACTTCCGCACCTGCCCCGACCTCTACCCCGCCGCCGCGATCTGCTGTGAGCGGTTAGGCGTACGCCTCATCGCAACAGGGACGGAGTGCTTACCGCTCAAAGAGTCCGACCGAATTCATGCGGTCGCCGAGCATAGAACCTACGCCGACCACCGTATCGCAATGGCGTTGCTCGCCGGCGACTTGCCCTGCGACGACACAGTTTGTATATCAAAGTCTTACCCCGCTTTCGTTGAGCAACTGCACAAGGTGCGAGCGGCATTTGGGCAAGAATCGTAACGCATTGAAAACTATGTCCGCAAAGATAGAAATCATTGTCCCGAAACGAGGAGTCAACGACGAGGGCAAGGGCAAGAAGTATGCCCTCGGGCGACTGATTGGGGCAGCGACGGCGGAGTATGTATGGCTGCAAGACGATGATATTGTGCCGCCTACGGCGAGCGAAGAGGAGGTGCTACGGGCGATAGGCGATGCGGAGATGCTAATACTGCCCCTGCGAATGAAGACGGCAGACGGGGAAAAGCCTACCCTACTCGAGCGGCAGCAAATGGCGGAATACGCTGCTATACAACAACTTACACTCGAGGCAGCGCGGCGGGGGCATGCGGTACTATGCAGCGGGGCGAACCTCGTGGTGAGGCGTACGGCATGGCTGGCAGTGAAAGACGAATTGCACCCCGAGATACCCAGCGGGGACGATATGTTTCTGCTCGAAGCCCTGAAACGACGGGGGTATAAAGTTGTCACGCTTTCTACTGATTATCAAATAGTTGCAGCAGAGAGGTTAACCGCCACGGTGCGCCCTGTGCAGACTTGGCGAGCGTTCTTTCGACAGCGTATGCGGTGGGCGGGGAAAGCCCCTGCGTACACAGACCGCGACATACGCCTCTGCGGAGCAGTAGTCGCCGCAGCGAACATCCTGCAATTCCTCAGCCCCGCGTTCGTCGTGCTGAAGTTCCCGTTCGACTACGCACTGATACGGCGGCGAGAGAAGCAAACCTCACTCGGGACGGCGGCACTGCTGGCACTCGTATATCCTTATTATATGCTGATTTGCCTCGTAGGGGGCATTATCCGCACACGCCACAGCAGCGAAAAAGGCTGGAAATAGACATACTTAATTCACACAATATGAGCAAAATAGCATTGATTACAGGTGCCACAAGCGGAATAGGAGAGGCTTGTGCGCGCAAGTTCGCCGAGGGCGGATACGACCTAATACTGACAGGGCGCAAAGCCGATCGGTTGGAGGAGATAAGCGCAGACATTCGGCGCAACGGAAAGAGCCGTGTGCTGTGCCTCCGGTTCGATGTACGGGACACAGCAGCAGCCACGCAAGCCATTGAAACTCTGCCTATTGAGTGGCAAGACATCGATGTACTGATAAACAATGCGGGGTTGGCACTCGGGCTGGACAAAGAGTATGCGGGCAACCTCGAGGACTACGCCACGATGATAGACACGAACATCAAAGGGCTGCTGACGATGACGCGCCTCGTGGTGCCGCACATGGTGGAGCGCAACGAGGGGCATATTATCAACATCGGCAGCGTGGCGGGCGACGGTGCGTACGCCAACGGGAGTGTCTATTGTGCAACGAAAGCGGCGGTGAAAGCCCTCACAGACGGACTTCGTATTGACCTGATTGACACCGCATTACGAGTAACAAATATCAAACCAGGATTAGTAGAGACCCACTTCAGCATCACCCGTTTCGGGGGCGACACGGAGCGGGCAAAGAAAGTCTATCAAGGCGTGCAGCCGCTGACGGGCGACGACATTGCCAATGTGGCGTTCTACGCTGCCGCAGCACCAAAACATGTGCAAATCGCCGAGGTGTTAGTACTCGCCACGCACCAAGCAAACGCCACGGTCATTCACCGAGAATTGTAACAAAAAAAAAGGGCTATCCCCTTGTGTATCTGACGGAAAAGCAGTACTTTTGCAGGACGGGAGCAGAAGACAACTGCTTTCCCCCGAAGACAACTCTTCCCTTATGAAACGCAAATTCCTCTCTCGAATAAACTGGCTGCTGGGGTCGCTCAGTCTGCTGTTGGCGGGCTGCCATACACAGAAACACACGCCCCATGCGAACGATGCAATTATGGTACTCTACGGCGTGTCGTACGAGGACTACCGCCCCGTTGCGCCCGACAGTCTCAGCGAGAACGACAGCCGACAATCGATTGAAGTACAGCAAGATAGCACGCGCTTGCAGCCTCGTCAAGACCCGCAAGTGCGCGTGAAATACGGCGTGCGTATGCCTATCGAAGAACAGTAATCTCCCCCACTCGACCATGGCTGTTTCCTCTTTCGTACCGACTCCGACCACGCCCCGCAAGCCCCGACTGCCGTTCCGCCTGCGCTTGGCGTTACGCCTGGAGCAACTGCGCCGCAAGAACCTCAAGAAACTGCACCCGCTGCAGCAACTTTTCTGGGAAAGTACCCTGCGGTGCAATGTGCATTGTCTGCACTGCGGCAGCGACTGTGTGTCGTCCGTGACGCAGCCCGACATGCCTGCGGAGGACTTTCTGCATGTACTTGACACGGAGGTTACACCCTACAACGATCCGCATAAAGTGCTGATTATCATATCGGGAGGTGAACCGCTTATGCGCAAGGACTTGGAGGAAGTAGGCACTGCCCTCTACCAAAGAGGGTATCCGTGGGGGATGGTGACGAACGGATTGGCACTGACCGAGGCGCGTTTCCGTGCGCTGAGAAAGGCAGGGCTGCGTTCGCTCACGGTCAGCCTCGACGGTCTGGAAGAAGACCATGTTTGGCTGCGGCAACACCCGTTGGCGTTCGAGGGCGCCTGCCGTGCTATTCGTCTGGCGGCGGCGGAAAAGGGACTGGCATGGGATGTCGTAACCTGTGCTAATCAACGCAATATCAATCATTTGCCTGCGATACGGGACTTACTGTGGAGTCTTGGTGTGCGCGATTGGCGGGTGTTCGGCATTGACCCGATGGGCAGAGCGGCGACGAACGAAGAACTGCTATTGAGCAACGAGCAGTTTCGTTACCTAATGTCGTTCATCGCCGATGAGCGTAAGGCGGGGCGGCATGTCAGTTACTCGTGCGAGGGGTTTCTCGGCGATTACGAGGGCAAGGTGCGCGACCACCTCTACCAGTGCGCGGCGGGCATCTCGGTGGCGTCTATCCTCATCGACGGCAGCATCTCTGCCTGCACGAGTATTCGGGGGAAGTACTATCAGGGAAATATATATAAGGAGTCGTTCCACGAGGTGTGGGAACACGGTTTTGAGCCGTACCGCAACCGTGCGTGGATGCGCCGCTCCGCCCCGTGCAAGGACTGCAAAGTGTTTGCGTTCTGCGAGGGGAATGGGATGCACCTGCGTCGGGAGGACGGTTCGCTGATGCTCTGTCACTTAAGTCGTCTGCAGGAGAAATAGGCGGGAGGTCTTCGTCGGGGTGTCGGGAAGACGCAGAAAAAGAATGCTGTTCTTGCCCTGCCTTTACCCCTGAACCTCTACACAAGAACAGGGTAACATCAGGGAAAGAACAGGGAGAAAGTAAGGTGGATGCAAGGTGGATACAAGGAGGATAGAGGGAGAGGTTTCTATTTGTTGAGAGCGAGGTTACTTTCCGCCGAAAGGGATTACAATGTGCGAATGATGTCCTCTATAGAAGGGGAAGACGGGGTGTGCGTAACAATGGAATACGCCACCCCTAATTGTTTGATTTCCTGTTCGTAACGCTGAAAGAGTTCGAGGCGGATGACATCGCTGCCGTTCTCCCGCACGGGGTCGTACACCCACTCGGTATCGGGGTAGCAGAGTAGATAACGGTCGGGCGCATAACGCTTCATTGCCTCTAGTAACCAGGCAGGAGTACGCGCCGCACCATAGACATAGTCGAACCATACTCGACTGATAATGAGTTCCGTATCGAGTACGACACGGCGGTTTGGCGAGAGCGGAGCGGTGCGGAGCGAGTGCAGTTCGTCTATCTGATGACGGACAATGCGGCACACATCGTCGTAGATATAGTCCCGCCCGCTGCGAAGAAGGGTTTCTGTATAAAAACGGGCATATTCGGGGATATATACCGCACAGAGTTGTCGCGCCAGCGCAGTCGCCAGCGTAGTCTTTCCACTCGATTCGGGGCCTATGACACCTATGATATTCACTTGCGAGCAGTCGTATTCCACACAGTATCAATACCGTATTGATTCTATACCAATACAGAATAGGCAAGTAGTTTGCACTTGTACCCTGCGTCTTTTCTCTGTTCCGAACGCCCTTATCGTGTGAGCATCAACTTGATATTGATACCCACATTGTCTGCCTTGATAGGATAGGACGAGGAGATAAGCGGGGTCGTCCCCTGGTGGTCGTAGTAGAGTTGGAGGTTCACTTTCTGCGAGAGAACATAGTCGGCACTGACCTTGATAGTAAAGACTTTGTTGCCCACACTCGCCTGCGTCAATCCCTCTTCCACCTTACGCAGCAGGGTCTTGATGTCCTTGTACGACACATCGACATTGAGTTTCAAGTCATTGCTGACTTTTGTCTGCCCGCCGTTCTTTTTCTTGGCGATGAAATTGAGGTTCTTAATAGTGTAGCCTGCGCCGATGACGAACTCATTTGTATGACCTTCAGTGAGTTGCACGCCCGTCACATTGAGTGCAAGGTTGCGCTGCTTGCGGTACTCGCCCTTGAACGACAGGGAGTTCTTCATCGTCATATTCACACCTATCAACGGGCTGAAACTCTCGGTGAGAGTCACATTCGATATATCGTATGCGGAACTCGGCGAGGGACTGTCGTCGGCTATATTGCGCACAAAACCAACCTGTTTGCCCTGTACACCGTCGGCGGAAACCCAGGTGGAGTAACTGCCGTAACTGCCCACGCTGTACTTGCAAGTGTAGGCGTGCGTCAGAGTGAAACTGCGGAAGTAGTCCCGCATCTTGGGCAGTTTGCCCAGTCCGTCATACGACACTGACCAGTTGGGTAGCACTTTCCACACTGCGAGGAACGGGTTTAGCCCCACTTTGGTCGCCGAACGCCCTGTGTACGCTGCGAGGAAAGCAGGTACGAGTACATCCGCACTCTGCTGTTCCACTCGCCCGTGCTTGGCGGGGTCGTATTGCTGCCCTGCATAGACCGTACCGCGTGCGAAACCTGCATCGGGAATAGTCGTCCCCGTATATTGGTTTTGTACACGCTCTTGTACGATACCGATGTTCGTAAGGAACTGATTATAAGTAGCATTATCGAAGTTGTCTTCCTGTTTGCCTATCTTGGAGAACGCTGTACCGATGGCGACTTGCGTGATGTTGAAAGAGCCTGTCATTGTCTCCTGCAACTGCTCGTAGGAGTAGATGATGCTCGTCGATTGGGCGTAGTAGCGTTTGCCGTTGAGTTGAATCTTCAGTCCCGGTAGGGGTTCCAGGGTTACTTTGATGTCAAAGTCTTGTGTCTTGGCGCGTGTGGCGGGTTGGATGACTGTGGTGTCGCCCGACAACCAGCCGCGTTCCTTTGCCTTCTCCACAAAGTTGCTCGGCACAAAGCCGAAGGCGAAGTCGAAGCCGGGTGCATAGACGCCGTCTGTACGACGCTGCCCCATGAAGCCTGCCTCGGGGTTAAAACCTGCGACGGTGGTGGAGTTGTTTTCACGGTAGGTAACTTGTATGCGGCGCAGCATTGTCCCCATGTAGGCAAACATATCGCCCGTCACTTGTGCCGGAGTGCGCTTGTTAGGGTTGAGTGTGGACACTGTGATAGTCGCGGCGGCACAGTCCTGCTTGGGCGTGATACGCACTTTGGCACTGCCTGTTGCCTTGTACGACACACTCACTTTCCGCCCTGTGCTGTCCGCCACTGTAACGGCAATGAGTTCACTGCCCAAGCGGTGTGTAATCTCCTGTGCCTCACCCTTTTTCAGCACCACCTGTTGCGTATAAGTCTTGCTCTTGAAGGGGCGGGAGGACTGCTTGCGGCTGTAGCGTTGCGTCATCTGTTTCCAGTACTTGGACTTACCGTACAGCGTCTCGAAATTGATACCGCCGTCCGCCTGCCACGACTGGAGAGAGGAGATGGTGTTGCCCAACTCCGTTCCGCTGCTCGTGTTCGCCGTGCGTGCCCAGTTGTAGGTGGCGTTGTACGACGCATTGGCACTCAACGCTTCGAGATAGGGAATACGGTTGAACGGCACATTCCATGAGGCGGTGAACACCTGTTGGTAGGTATAGGGGCTGCCCCACTTGCCCAGACTGCGTTGAATGGTGTCTTTCCACGCCTCGTAGTAGTCGTTGGTGAAATGGTAATCCTTGATTATCTCCGGTGCATAGTAGCCCTCATCTATCGTGGCGTTCATTGCGGACTGGAACGAGAACTTCATGTTCTTCGTCAGGTCGTACTTGATGTCCACATTTCTGTCCCATGTGAAGTCCTTGGAGAAACTCAATAGGTCTATGGAGTTGTCGATCACTGTGAACTGCCCGCCCGTCAAGTCACGCATCTTATAGTGCGAGAAGGTGCGGTGCATATTCGTATTGAACGCCCACGACTGCGGCAGGTAGTAGAAGTTCATATCGCGCAAGAACTTGACTTTCTGCACCTTCTGCACTTTCTTGAACGGTTCCCAGGGCTTTGGGTTGAAGGAGTACTGATAGGTGAAACTCCCCTTATGGTCAGTGGTGATATTCTTCTCCGTCTCGGGCGTATGCTCGTTCTGTTTGTTGTACGACGCCGAGATAGAGAAGTTGGCGGGGTCGTAGAACATATCCCGTTTCTTGGAGTGGATATTCACTTTCATGTTTGTGACAGAGAACGAGGTACTCTCCTCCACGGAGTTGGACATCTTCTTCACCGAGTCGCGTTCCACCTTGGTTTCGTAGGTGTCGAGTGTCTCCTTGAGTTTAATATCAGTGTCCAACGGGTCATAGTCGGGCGATGTGGTCTGATTGGTATATGCCACATAGACAGGCAGTTGTATCTTCGCCTTTTCGGGGAAGAGTCGCCCTACCTCCATGGCGGCACTGACTGACACCTGGTAGGTGTTCTCCATGTTTCGGTCTAGCACATTGCTCTCGATAGAGCCATATCCTGCCGTCTCGAGGCGTCCTGCCACATTCAGTTGGGCGATGTCGCTCACAGCGAAGGCGGCATTTGCCATGGCGGCGACACCTCCCTGCTCGTTAAATTGGGAGAGGCGCAGTTCGTTCACCCATACCTCTCCGCAGACTTCGTGCCGCCCTGCGTTGCGTACACCAATCATGATGACCTCTACATCCTCCAAAGTCGGATTCCCCAGGACGGTAATCTTGTTCTGCGGTTTGCCGCTGTCGTCGTCATAGATCGAATAGGCTATAGTATTGCCCACGCCGTCCGTCCCCGCCCGTTTGGCTTTGTTGCGTGCTGTCTTGGCGTTGGTCAGCACGGACAAGTCGAAGTCGAACATGTTGTCTGTCGGCCAGACGACTTGTCGGTCGGAGGTATTGTCGTTGCTGTATAGCCCTGCGGGAGTCAGATGCAGGGGTATCTCGTATTCGTAGTAGTTGCTCTTGGTGTCTGTTCCCAGACGAATGAATGCGGACAAGTCGCCGTCTGCCAGATTGGGGTCTTCCGATGTCTGCTCGGCATGGACGAACATCTGCAGTTTCTTATATTGGCGCATGTCGTAACTCGTGTTCTTATATACGGCACGGGCGTCATTGGGACTTAAGTTGCGTACGCCCAGAACCATTGCTTGCTCGTTCTGCGCAATGAGTTGCGCCTGCCCGGGGTCTGTCTGCCGACTTACGCCGGGAGGCAGTACATAGTTCACGGGCGTGCGGGAACTGTTCTCCTCGATGTTGATAGAACGCACATCAAGTTGTGCATTCTCGTTGATGCCTGTTGCAGATATACTATGCAGCGTCTGCGTGTATTGCCGCCACTCACCGCGTACCAAATCCATAGTGGCGAAGCGGAGGTGGGTCTCTTGCTTGCAGCCAGTAAGATACATACGCATGAAGCGGATGGACTTGAAGTTGCGGATAGAGCCTACGGTGCGTACATCGCTGCTGTCCCCGCGGAGAGGTATCTTGAACTGATACCAATTGACTTCGGCACTCGTACCATTACGAAGTTGCACCGTGGCGGTCTTCTTCTCTGTGATATGCTGCCGCCCCACCTCCATCATATCGGGGCGGAGAAGTACTTTATACTCGTAGTATTTCTCGTTCTCGTTGAGCGTATTGTCCCCATTAATATCCTCCATATCCGGTTGGAGGGTAGAGGCAGTACCGTAACTCTCCGTTTGATTGTCGGTGTCGGGAGAGTTGCCCTCCGTGCCGTTGAAGTGCTTGTAGCGTTCGAGGACGGGTACTTCATCTCGGTCGAAATCGGAGCCGCGGTAGTAGTGGAAGTTATCGCCCGACGGGTCGTTCAGCACGGAGAACGGGTCGGCTTCGGCTTCTGCCAGGGCGGTGGCGGTCATTTTCTGCCGCATAGCCGCAACGAAGTCGGCATACGGGTGCGTACCGTTGTATTCGAAAAGGAACTCGTCTTCGGTACTCAATCCGTTGAGCCCGACATCTTGTTTCTTGCGTGCGCCCGTTTCGTTGGAGAACGCCGTAACGGTGGAGTTGGTACGCGGCACACGCCCCCAGATAGTGGAGTCGGTGCGGTTTTGGTCTTGGTCGGATATGGGAAGCCCATGCTCGAACGACTTCTTGCCGTCGCGCAGTATGTCTTCGGACACATCTCCCAAGTCGATATACAACTCACCGTCGTAGCCGTCGGGGTTGGTCAGCGCAGGGTCCATGAGCCAGAACTCGATGTACTCGATATTCGATTTCTCGAAGTCGGTGTTGTCCAATTTACGCATCATACCGCCCCAACGGTTCTCGGGGTTGGTCAGTTTACCGTCCGAGCCGAACTCATCGGCGCAGATGTTATAGGGTCCACGCTCCGAGGGGTAGAAACTGAGGTTGAGGATGCTCAATTTACTGTCGGCGTTGGCTGTTGTCTCCTTATTGGGATAGATTTCCTTCTCGTACACGATACGCGTGCGGTGGTCGGACATCTGGTCGGGGTCGTTCTTGATATGGGCAGGGGTGTTGCTCTGCGGGTAGCCGAAGATAGGGTCGACGGCATACCATGCCAAGAGGGCGCGGTTCTTACCGTAGCGGACATCGTTTGTCAGTTTCGCCTCATCGAAGCGGCTTGGGGTAGAGGCAAGGAACCAGTAACTCGGGTAGTGGACATCGATATTGGTGGTAGTGGACTCGAAGTCGTCGATATATGCCGTACCGACCTTCCCCACATCGTTGGTATGCCCCGGAATGAGGTGTGCGAACTCGGCAGAGACTTGGAAAGTGGAGGGGGCGGTAGCGGTAATCCACGGTATCTTGTCGATTGCGTTGGATAGCCACTGCATTTCGGTCTTCCAACTGCCGTTCAGACCCCATATCGTATTTGCCAGCGGCTCACTGCCCGTATTGACTTTGGTCGTGAGCGGGCGTTCACGCAGGTGCATAATTGTACCGCCTATAACCAAATCGGGGTTGAACTGATACTCAACATGCGCGCCGAAGAGGCTCTTGCGCTGCATGGAGAAGGTGGACTGATTCTCCAACTTGACATCGACATTGGTACCCGACTCGAGAATGGATTGGTTGAGTATGGTAACCGTACCCATGGTGTAGTCCACCGTGTAATCGACATTCTCGACCAATGTAGCACCGCCCGCCGTAACCGTGACACTCCCGCGGGGGACATTCATGGCATTGAGGCGTATCTCGCTGCCGCTCGTACCTTTATACTTACCCGTGAGGTGGAACTTATTCTTCTCGGAGAACTCCTGCGCCGTGACGAGCGTAGAGTCGTAGAGTGCTTGATAGACATACTTGTCTGCTATCAAGTCGTTCCCTATTTGTTTGCGCAAGTGGCTGCCGAACGGCTCCAGCACGGGGAAGATAATGCGCCCGTTGGAGGAGTAGATAGTCATGCCCTCCACATAGTCGAACTTGCCGTCGGGGTAAGGGTTCTGCTTCCGGTCGAGGCGGTCGAGGTTCATCACCCGCAAGAGTGGTTTGCCTTTGATAGCCCCCTCGGTCAGGTACTGCATATCTGTGCCGATAGAGTCATTACGGTAGGATATATAGAGTTCGAACTTGTCGGACGAGATACTCGTTGCACCGAGGGAATAGATGTTCTTCATCATCAAATCCCATGTACCCGCATTCTTGACATTCGGTGCATTATTCGCCGTCTTCAGCAGTTTCAGTATCAAGGTATTCGGAGAACGGAGTTCGTCGCCCGCATCGGTAGAGAACTCACCTACCTGATAGACCTGCCCGTTGTAGGTATATTCATAGGCGACTGCCAAGACCTCATCTTGGTTGAGTGCCGACTTGAGAGAGATGAATCCCAAGGAGGCGTTGAGCGTGTACTCCGAAGAAGAGAGCAAGCGGGCGGACTCGATCTTCTCGTAGTCTTCGCCGCCCTCCATACCGTTATAGCCGTCTAATTGGCTGCTAACCTGCTGGATGTCGCGGATATTGAGGGCGCGCACATCGTCGTACAGACCGTTGGTGCGGTTGGACGGACAGGTCTGTGTGGCACGCCAATTGGCGTTCAGGATATGCCCCGTACCCTCACCGAGGTCGGCAAAGGCGACGATGTTACGGGCTTGGTCGTACTGCCCTTTCTTGTTCGTAACCCAGACTTCTATCTTATTGATTGTAACGCCGCTCGCGATATACGGCACTTGCGCCATGGCATCTTCGTACTTGTCGCGGAAGAAATAGCCGAGGAAGAAGTGGCGGTTCTCGTCGTAACTATCGCCCGTAACATCGAACTGCGTCATCTGTGCGCCACCCTTGCTGCTGACCGTTTGGCTCTCGCTGTTCTGCTGACTCACCAACGCCTGTATGCGCAGTTTGCCGAACTTCAAATCGGTCTTGATACCGAAGAGTGCCTGGCTTCCCGTGATAAGGGAGGAGTTCAAGTCCATTGTCACATTTCCCGCCTCGATAGACTGAATAATGTCGTCCTCCTGCCCCTTGTAAGACAGTTTGAGATTCTGCTGGTCGAAAGAGAAACTGGCTTCGGTGTTGTAATTGAGATTGAAGTTTAACTTCTCGCCCACCTTACCATTGACATTGACCTGTATCTTCTCGTCGAAGTCAAAGATATTGTTGTTTCTGGCACGGACAGTAAGACTCGGATTGCCGATGTACTGGTGCTTGAATCCGAAGAGCAATTCCGCCGAGCCTTGCATCTTGAGTTGTACGCCACCGGGGCCGAAGACTTTGTCGGCAGGACCGATATTGAATTTCATATCGGTGATGTCGAATTTCTTTTCGTTGTTATGCTCCACCTCGCCTATCTTCTGCTGCCAATAGCGGTGCATCATCTGTCGTTCGGCGTAGTCGTTATACTCGTCGGCGGTCATCATATACGGCGTGGTAATGTCGGTGTCGCCGATACGGGTATGCATGACATAGCCGCCGGAGATAGGGTCATAGACCACCTCGGTTTGGATATTGCTCGGGGTTTCGAGGGTAAGACTTGTACGGGGTGCTACCAATTGGTCGTAGTTCTCTGCACCGAGCGGGTCAACCTGTGTCGGAGCCCAGATAGCCGTGTCCGCCAATGCCTCCTCGGCGGGAATGGTAGCAGTTGGCGTGTCCTGCTCCTGTGCCGCTTGCTGTTGCGCCTGTTGTTGTGCTTGCTCTGCCGCCATACGACGGTCATTCCGCTTGCTCGGGACAAGAGGTTGGCGACTCTGCGCCCAGAGGGCGAGAGGGAAGAGGATGGCGAGTATGGTGAGCGAACGGCGGGACAACGAGTTAATTACGAATTAAGAATTATGAATTAAGAATTAACGCAGGGGGAGGAGATGGTGGGGGAATTAGAGCATCTTGAGGGCTTGTTTGATGACCTGCTCGACGGTGAGTGTCGGGTCGCTATGCAGCAACTTGTCCACTACCTTTCCGCTTTGGGCTGCGGCGAAACCGAGCATAGTAAGTGCGCTGACTGCCTCCGACTTGATTTCGCTGTCGGCGGGGGCAAAGGACGGTACATCGGTTATCTCCGCTGCGTCTGCACCGAGGTCTATCTTGATGACTTTATCCTTCAAGTCCACTATCACACGCTGCGCTGTCTTGGGGCCTAAGCCCTTGACTTGGCTCAGCGCCTTGGCATTGCCCGTGGCGATAATCTGGCGGATTTCCGCTGCAGAGAATGCAGAGAGAATCATACGCGCCGTATTCGCCCCTATGCCACTGACCGTCAGCAGCAAGAGGAACAATGCGCGTTCGCCCTTGGTGGGGAACGCATAGAGGTCGTGCGTGTCCTCCCGAATGATTTCGGTGGTATAGAGTTTGACCTCCGTATTCTCTTTGCCCGCTAACAGCGTGTACGCCGGCAGTGCGATATTGAGGTCGTACCCCACGCCCGCCGCTTCGACCACCGCCTGCGTGGGGATCAGTTCCGTCAGTATGCCTTTGATGTATTCAATCATAACAGTCTTTCTCTGCGTGGTGTTTTGCGACTACCACAATGAGCCTGCAAAGATACGACTTTTTTCTCAATAATGCAAATAGGCAGTGCAGTTCTCAGGGCAACCGCATCAAAATCTGTCAATGAGTGTGGTGCAGAGCAGTGCGAATGGCTGCAGTTTTTGGCAGTGCTTATTATTCGCACAGTGGCGTGTTGTGTTCTGTATAAATGATTGATATTTAACGAGATAAGTGTTGCGTAT
>CAVFIY010000017.1:0-15090 GCA_963622435.1 Bacteroides uniformis
TAATTCGAAATAATCGTTGTACTTTTGTGGTGTTTTTAGTCTGTTTGCTTGCGTTTCGCATAAATATACAAATTATGTAATGCAAATTGCAAGAGTCGAAAGGTATCATGTTGCAAGAGTCGAAAGGTGTAATATTGCAAGAGTCGAAAGGTATCATGTTGCAAGAGTTGAAAGGTGTAATATTGCAAGAGTCGAAAGGTATAATTATTCATTTTATAAATAATAAGGTATGAAAAAGTTTTTATCTCTTTTCTGCGCAGCAGTGTTGGTGCTGAGCGCAAGTGCCGCTCCCGTGCTGCCGCTGCGTAGTGCTAAGCGTGTGACGAATCTGACAACCGCGGACATTTCGGAAGCAAAGGTGGCTTTTGGACATGAGCGTTTGTTGCCCGCTAAAGCAAACGGAATCAAGAAAGCTCCGGCTACCGTGAAAAATGACTCGATTGTGGCTGATGATGTACAGGCAATATATCTTAGTACGGATTATACGGAAAGTAGTAAAGCTTATTATGAGTTTGATTTCTATGACGGAGACGATTTTGCCGCTTATGTAATGGTTGCTTCCCCTGCAGATAGCAGTAAAATAGCAGGTACGCATAGCCTTATAGGCGGCGAAGTGGTAGTAGCAGAAGGCGATACGGCAGATATTACTGAAGGAACGCTGGCTATCACGTATGTGGACGAATCGAAAAGCTATCGGTTTGTGCTGACGGCTACTTGCGATGCGAAGACGTATAAATTGGATCTATTGTATGCTGCAGACGATTTAGTAGCGATCGACTATCTGCTCTATTTATATTATTATTATGGCTATTCTATAGACTATGAAATCGAGTTGGATGACGCACCGTTTGCTCCGACCGGAAAGACGATTGATGTGATAGTGAAAAATGCAAGTACATTGGATGACGCAACGGCTACTTCGTATAAGTATTTCCAAATTATTGGTGAAGACGATAATTACTATGCAAGCATTTGCGTAAATACTTCGACCCTGACCGGTACATTCACCAATGCGGATATTGATTACGACTATACGGGGCTGTATCTGTTGGACGGTGATGACGAAACAGAAGTGAAAATCAAATCGTACGACAGCAATACGGTTACCGTATCGACGAAAGGTGATACCACGATAGTTGAGGCATCGCTGATGGCAAAAGACGGCAATATCTATCATATTGTGCTGAAACATTATATTCCGACTCCGACCTCGTTTGTAAATATCGCAATTACCGATGGCGAAGTGGACGCGGATACCTACGCAAATTATAAAGCCGTGATCTTTAGTGGCGAAACGGATGACTATGCGCTGAATCTGGTTATCTACACTAATGGAGCAGGAAACTACACCGCAGACAATATTGTAGGAATGAATAACACCAGTTATAGTTATCTTGGCGACTACACCACGGGATATATAGTAAGGATTGTGGATGTGAAACTGACGCTGGCTGACGACAACTCGTTTACTGCAACGCTGATTTCGAATACCGCTTGCCAATACAGCATCACCTTTACGCCCGCTGCAACCGCTGTGGAGAACGTAGAGGCTGCTAAGGCAAAGGCCATGAAGGCGATCCGCAACGGTCAGATCATGATCCTCAAGAACGGTGTAGAGTACAACGCACTGGGCGTTCAACTCTAATCGGGAAACGCGAATAAATTATAAATGGGCTGTCGGCGTGCGTGCCGGCAGCCCATTTTTTTCGGACAGAAAGACTTTTTCGGTCTTTTTTGCGCAAAAATTTGTGTAATCAAAAGTTTTGTTGTACCTTTGCAACCGCTTTTCGGAAAATCAGCGAGACTGAGTAAAAAAACAAACGAAAAGAAAACACAGAATGGTCGGTTGCCCGAGTGGTTAGGGACCGGTCTGCAAAACCGGGGACAGCGGTTCGAATCTGCTACCGACCTCCCAAAAAGAAGAGAACCGTCATCGTGGCGGTTCTCTTCCGTTGCGAAGAGAGGCGGCATTTATTCCCATTACGAATAACTCACGCCAATACAGCGTAGCCGTCCACACTAACACCTACACACCGCATGGAAAAAGACAATGAGATATTAGACGACATCACCCGCAGCGAATACAAGTACGGTTTTACCACTGAGGTGGAGACGGACATCCTTTCTTGTGGGCTGAACGAGCAGGTCATCCGTACCATCTCCGCCAAGAAAGGCGAACCCGAGTGGCTGCTAGAGTTCCGACTCAAAGCCTATCGCAAGTGGCTGACAATGGAAGTACCGACTTGGGCGCACCTGCGTATCCCCGACATCGACTTCCAAGCCATATCCTATTACGCTGCGCCCAAAGCACACGACAATGAAAAGAAGGAAATAGACCCCGAGGTGGCGAAGACTTTCGACAAACTGGGCATCCCCCTCGAGGAACGGGCAGCCCTGGCGGGCAACATGGCGGTCGATGCGGTTATGGACTCCGTGTCGGTCAAGACCACTTTCCGTGATACGCTTGCCGAGAAAGGCATTATCTTCTGCTCTATCTCCGAGGCGGTGCGCGAGTACCCCGATTTGGTGCAGAAGTACCTAGGCTCCGTAGTCCCCTATACCGACAATTTCTATGCAGCACTCAACTCCGCCGTTTTCTCCGACGGGTCGTTCGTCTATATCCCCAAAGGCGTACGCTGCCCCATGGAACTGAGTACATATTTCCGTATCAATGCGGGCAATACGGGGCAGTTCGAGCGGACACTGCTCGTGGCAGACGAGGGAGCGTACCTCAGTTACCTCGAGGGCTGCACCGCCCCAATGCGCGACGAGAATCAACTCCACGCCGCTATCGTCGAGATAGTGGTACATAAGGACGCCGAGGTTAAGTATTCCACGGTGCAGAACTGGTATCCGGGAGACAAAGATGGCAAGGGAGGAATCTACAATTTCGTTACCAAACGGGGCATTACCTACGAGAACGCCCGCCTCAGTTGGACGCAGGTCGAGACAGGTTCCGCCATTACATGGAAATATCCGAGTTGTATCTTAAAGGGCGATAACTCCTCCGCCGAGTTCTATTCGGTGGCGGTTACCAACAATTACCAGCAGGCAGATACGGGAACGAAAATGATACACCTCGGGCGCAACACCCGCTCGCGGATAGTGAGCAAGGGCATCAGCGCAGGGCATAGTGAGAACTCCTATCGGGGGTTGGTCAAAGTGGCATCCCACGCAGAGAACGCACGCAACTTCAGCCAGTGCGACTCGCTGCTCTTGGGCGACCGCTGCGGTGCACACACTTTCCCTGATATGCAGATAGCCAACCCCACCGCCACGGTGGAGCACGAGGCAACCACGGGCAAGATAAGCGAGGAACAATTGTTCTACTGCCAACAGCGCGGTATCAGCGTCGAAGATGCCGTGGGGCTGATAGTCAACGGCTACGCCAAAGAGGTAATGGACAAACTGCCGATGGAGTTTGCAGTCGAGGCACAGAAACTGCTCCAAGTCTCGCTCGAGGGGACAGTTGGTTAGATGCGAGAAGACCGCCGATTAGGGCAGTTGAGTACAGCCGGCGTGGTGTGGTGCAGTCGGTTAATGACTGTATTTCTGCACGATAGCCTCCATCTCCGGTTGCATACGGGTCTGCTCTTCGAAGAGACGGAACTGTGCACGCGTCCGCACTAGGTTATGCTCGGGATAGAGAATCTTGTAGTAGGTGTCGCCGTTCAGGTAGTCGGTGAAGAACCGCACCGCCTGCATATAACTGAGTAGGCGGCAGCCGAAAGGCAGCAGTGTCCGCTCCGTATCGGTCAGGAAAGTTGCCTCCCGCAGGTAACCGCGTGTATATGCCTCGAAAATAGCCATATCCACATGTATATTCTCCGGGTTCGGGTCGTCCTCCGCCCCTGTGTTCGCCGCCGTGCGCATAAAATCGCCGAAATCGCTTAGTACAAAACCGGGCATTACGGTGTCCAAATCCACAATACAGAGCGGGTTCCCCTGTTCGTCGAAGAGCATATTATTCACCTTGGTGTCGCAGTGGTTGATGTGCTTGGGCAGTTTCCCCTCGCGGAACAGCCGCTCGGCATAGCACATCTCATCGGCGTGCTGCTCTATGGCGTTGAGCAAGTCCCGTACCGATGCCAAACGCCCTGCTCGGTCAGCAGCCACCGCCTCTTGCAGTTGCTCCAGGCGGAACTCCATATTGTGAAAGTTCGGTATCGACTCGCACAGTTCCGAGAAAGGCAGGTCGGCGAGTTGGCACTGGAAACGCCCGTACGCCTGCCCCGCCAGTTCAGCCGACTGGGGTGTTACTTTCTCTTGCGACGAGGCATTCTCTATCTGTACATAGACGCGCCAGTAGTCGCCCTCGGGCGTACGGTAGTAGAGTTTTCCGTCCTTGGTAGGGATGAGGCGCAGCACCTTGCGGTCGATATCCTTTTCCCCTGCGGCAATCAGTTTCTGCCTAATATGGTCGGTAACACGCACAATGTTCTGTTGCAGCCCCTCCACATTCTCGAATATCTGGTGGTTAATGCGCTGCAGAAAATACGATGTCTCCCCCGCCTGCTTAGCACGGACGATGTAACTGTCGTTGATAAAACCTACTTTGAGGGGTTGCGGTTCGCCCACCTCGTTGGGAATAGCGAATCGCGAAATAATGTCTTTCATGAGAATGGGTAGTAACATTCCCTAACCCCTATATAAATAAGGAGTTGGGAATGGGAAGGTTATGTTATAATTTGTACTGCACAAAAGCCTCAATGGCTTCATAGTTTGCCAATCCGAGTTGGGCATATAGTTCCGCTGTGGCGTGGTTTCTGTCCTCCGCACGCTGCCAGAACAGCCGCTCGTCGTTGCCCATAAAGGGGGCTGACTCCATTTGCGATTGGTGCTTGAGGATAGTGTTCCGCTTGAAACGCAATTCTTCGGGCGACATCGGCACGGCCATCTCAATGAGATCTACTTCCCACTCCATCCATGCGCCGCGGTACATCCAGATGCGGCACTCGCGCAGCCACGGCTCCGTGTCTTTCAACTCGTCAATTGCCGCCAGTACGGCATCGAGGCACACCTTGTGCGTGCCGTGCGGGTCTGCCAAGTCGCCGGCAACGAACATCTCGTGTGGACGAATCTGCAGCAGCAAGTCCTTAACTATATCCACATCCCGTTGGCTCAAGTCGCCTTTCTTGACAGTCCCTGTCTCGTAGAACGGCAGGTTGAGGAAGTGAATATGGTCGGTGGGCAACCCCATGTGGCGGCAGGCTGCAGTGGCTTCCCCGCGACGGATAAGTGCCTTGAGGTCGAGTATCTCCCGTGTGTCCTGGTCGCCCGTCTTCTCTGTGTTGAGGAAATGCATATACTCTTTGTATTTCTCCTCAATGATACTGCCTTTGGTCGGGTGCAGTTGCTCAAACCCTCGTGCGAAGTCCATAAAACGCACTACTTCGTCGTCGCACACAGCAATACATCCGCTAGTCTCGTACGCAATATGCACATTATGCCCCTGCTTGATAAGGCGGGCAAAAGTGCCGCCCATCGAGATGACATCATCATCGGGGTGGGGGGAGAATATCAAGATGTCTTTAGGGTAAGGCACTGCTCGTTCGGGGCGGTCTGTATCGTCTGCATTGGGCTTGCCCCCCGGCCAACCCGTAATGGTGTGCTGTAAGTCGTTGAAAATGCGGATGTTACAGTTGTATGCCGAGCCGTGAATGGTGATGAGTTCGCTCAATCCGTAGTCGTTGTAGTCCTTGTTGGTGAGTTTCAGAATGGGCTTCCCCGTCTGTTGGCAGAGCCATACTATCGCGCGGCGGGTCAGTTGGTTATCCCATTCGCAGGAGGTGACAAGCCACGGATGATGAATACGGGTCAGTTGAGTGGCGGCACTCAGGTCGCACACCACTTGCGCATGGGCGTGCAACTGTAGTGCCGAGGCGGGACAGGCGGTGTCCAGCGGTCCTTCTACGGCGGCGGCAATGCGGTTGGCTTTGTGTTCACCCCACGCCACGAGGATGATTTCCTTTGCACGGAGTATAGTCCCTATCCCCATTGTGATGGCGCTGGGCGGCACTTGCTCTATCGTGCCGAAGAGGCTCTTCGCCTCGTCCTTTGAGATGTTATCCAGTATCACCAAGCGTGTGCTGCCCGACATCGAAGCCCCCGGTTCGTTGAATCCGATGTTACCGCTGCGCCCGATACCGAGCAACTGCAAATCCACTCCGCCGTATTCCTGCATCTTACGCTCGCACCGCCCCATCATCGGCAGCAGGTCGCGTCGGTCCATTGTCCCGTCAAAGGTGTAGATGTTCTCGGGGCGAATATCCACTTTGTCAATCAGTTGCTCTTTGAGTTGCCCGTAACAGCCCTGCGTGACACTCGTCAGCGGGTAGTATTCAAACAGATTGAATAACACTACATTACGGAAAGAAAGTCCCTCTTCGGTGTGCATACGCACGAGTTCGGCAAAGATGTCCGTCATACTCCGCCCGCACACGAGCGACAGGACGAATTTCTCCCCCTCGGCTTGGCGACGGCGGATATGTTCCGCCACGAGGCGTGCCACTTCCACCGCACCTTGTTTGGCACTTTCATATAAGGTAGTCGGTATTTTTTCGAGACGGCTGATGCGGCTCATTTCGAGTACATCATCCGTCTGGTATAGTTTGGATGAGACTCTCGACAGAGAGATTTGAGAGGATAAATTGTTTTTCATATTAGGTTGTGTTATTTCATTCGGTGCGGCAAAGACTTACCCAAAAACAGGCATTCGTTCCTACCACTCGCAAAGGTACTTTCTTTTTCTGTATTGTACAAATCTTGCATACCTGATTTTCTGTTCTTCAACATATAGTGGACGATTTTCTACCCTATCGGGACAATTGTGGTACTTATTCTATGCCCATTGTCACGGGGTATTCTTGCTGTTTCGCGCAAAATGTCGTACCTTTGCAAATCCGTTCGAAACCTTTCGGAAGAAACATGAAACGCACTATTTTATCACTCCTTTTTATAACTCTCTTTGCGGTTGTCCTATCTGCCGCAGAGCGAAATCTCCTCTGCGGGCAATATTCGGAGCAGCAAGTCGCCGAGTGGCTTGTGCGCAATCGGCAGTGGGTGCCCTATCCCGATTATGCCGACCATGCAGGGTGGGATTCCCTGTTCGGGGATATGCGCCAAGACTTTATCGCTCGGGGCGAGAAACGCCTGTCTTATCAGTGGCAATGGAATGTGGCGACCGACTATCTCACCTATGAGCGTACGGGCGACCGACAAGTCATGCAGTCCAAGCAGACCGCGAATAACAACGCATTGAGCGACCTTGTCTTGGCAGAACTAGCAGAGGGGCAAGGGCGATTTATCGATCAGATTATCAATGGTGTATGGATGGAGTGTGAGCGCACTTCATGGGTGCTTTCGGCGCACCTCCACCGCCAATCCGACGGACGCAATTTCCCAAACCACACGGAGCAGATTATCGACCTTGGGAGCGGTGAGATAGGGGCGTTCTTGGCGTGGACGTACTTTTTCTTTCATGCGCAGTTCGACAGCGTCAACCCCGTTATCACTTCCCGCCTCCGAGAGGCACTCCACGAGCGTATCACGCTGCCTTACCTCGAGCGGGATGACGAGTGGTGGCTGGCGCTGAACCGCCAACCGGGGCAGGTTGTGAACAACTGGAATCCTTGGTGCAACTGTAATGTACTGCAGGTGGTTATGCTCACCGAGGATAACGACAGCCTGCTCGCCGCCTGTGTGTGGCGCAGTATGCGCAGTGTGGATCAATTCCTGAACTATGTCAAGTCGGACGGTGCGTGCGAGGAAGGCCCTAGTTATTGGGGGCATGCGGCAGGCAAGTTATACGACTATCTCTCTCTGTTATATGCAGTTACGGGCGGACATATATCCCTTTTTGACGCTGCGCAGGTGCGTGCCATGGGCGAGTATTTTGTGCGTGCGTATATCGGCAACGGCTGGGTGGTGAACTTCGCCGATGCCACCGCCCGCTTCGATGACAATATCTCAACCCTGCTCTATCGGTATGGCACAGCGGTCGAAAGTGCTGATATGCAGCACCTTGCCGCACTCTTGGCGCACCAACGGAAGCGTATCGTCACAGGCGGTACGGACATCTATCGCTCCTTAGAGGGGCTGCGTGTCGCCCCCGCACTTCTGCAGACGGAGGGGAGCGTATCGCAGCAGCCTTGTACCTGGTATCCCGAAACGCAAGTCTGCATCTACCGTCGAGGCGGATGGCTGCTCGCCGCCAAGGGCGGGCATAACAACGAGAGCCACAACCATAACGACATCGGCACTTGCCTGCTCTACAAAGACCAACAGCCTGTGCTGATAGATGCAGGTGTTGGCACTTATACCAAACAGACTTTCAGTGCCGAACGCTACCAAATCTGGTCTATGCAGTCCGGCTATCACAACCTGCCCGTGCTGAACGGTTACGAGCAGCAGGCGGGGGAAGCGTATCGTGCCTCTTCGGCGCAAATTCACCCCAATCGCTACTCAGTTGCGTTTGACATTGCCTCCTCTTATCCACCCGCGGCGGGCGTTAAAAAGTGGGTGCGATCGTATGAATTGACTGCGAATGGGTTGAAAATCAAGAACGAAGGTCTATTCGATGTCATTCCAACTGCACCCGTCGTTGAACATCTCATGGTCCGGGGCGAGGCAAAAATCTATGACGCAGGCACGATACAAGTCGAGAGCCAAGGCAAGACCTACACCGTTCGCCACGACCGTGAGGACGAGGTGCAGATAGAAACTATTGAACTGACTGACCCCCGCTTGACCAAAGTGTGGGGCGACCAAATAACCCGCATTACCCTTCGACAAACACACCCGACACTATGCCTAAAATACACCATCACTATTCAGTAAAATATATCGCCACGAGCGGCTTGCTGCTGCTCTCATCGGTGGCGAATATGGTCTGTGCCGCACCCAAGAACGGTGCAGCCACGAAGAAGAAACACCCCAATGTCCTCTATGTCTTCCCCGACCAGTTCCGCAACTCGGCGATGGGCTTTTGGCGCGACAGCCTCTATCGGCAGCATGTAGGTTGGCAGGGCGACCCCGTACATACGCCGAACTTGGATCGCTTTGCAAATCAATCAGTTGTGTTCAGCCGTGCGTTGAGCAACTGCCCCGTGAGCAGTGCCCATCGCGGTATGTTGCTGACGGGTTTGTATCCCAATAAGAGTGGCGTGTCGCTCAACTGCAATGCCACGCGTCCGATATCCGACCTGCGCGACGACCTCTGCTCTATGAGCGACATTTTTCACAATGCAGGCTATCAGTGTGCCTATATCGGCAAACTGCACGCCAATTTCCCGATGCGCAATAACCCGCAGCACCCCGGTGCGTATGTGAATAACGACGACCCGTGTTGGGACGCGTACACCCCACGGGAGAAACGCCACGGCTTCGACTATTGGTACAGTTACGGCACTTTCGATGAGCATAAGAACCCCCATTATTGGGACACCGACGGCAATTATCACGAGCCAAACGAGTACTCACCCAAGCACGAGGCGGACAAGGCAATCGCCTATCTGCAGGCGCACAAGGATGATGCGGCACCGTTCTTTATGATGGTCGGTATGAACCCGCCGCACAGCCCCTACCGTAGCCTCAACGACTGCATGGAAGAGGACTATGATTTATATAAGGATATACCCCTCGACTCGCTGCTCGTGCGCCCGAACCTGAACCCCGCCCTGGCGGACAAGATGCAGTGCGTACCCTACTATTTCGCGAATGTCACGGGCGTTGACAGGGAGTTTGGGCGGATATTGGCGGCGTTGGACTCGCTCGGGCTTGCTGAAAACACCATTGTCATCTTCGCCAGCGACCATGGCGAGACGATGTGCAGCCATGTGCGCGACCCCAAAAACACCGTTTACACCGAGTCGATGAACATCCCGTTTATCGTCCGGTACCCCAAGAAGTTAGCCCCTGCCGTGTCGGACAATATGTTGTCGGCGATAGACATTATGCCCACCGTGGTCGGGTTGGCAGGGTTGGAAAAGATGTTGCCTGACTCGCTGCCGGGGTACAACTGGGCGGGGAAGTGTCCGCAGAAGCGGATGACCCAAGCGGGTAAGGACGCACCCAAGGCGGTGCTATATCTGCAGAATGTCGATGGTGATAAGGACGCTAACGGGCAGGTAATCAGTTACTTCGCTCGTTGTCGGGGTATTGTGACAGAACGCTATACTTTGAGTTTCACAATCTCCCGCAAAGGGGTGTTGAAAGAGGTGCTATTCTTTGATAATCAAGACGATCCGTATCAGATGCATAACCTCAACATCGCAGAACACAAAGAATTGGTGAACGAACTGCTCAACCGGTTGGAATCGCTGCTCCGTGAGGCGGACGACCCCTGGTATCACGCCCACACCCTCGACACCCTCCGCCCCCAACTCCATCTATAGTCCTTAGTTCCTATAGCCTCTATAGTATTTATAGTGCCTATAGTGCCTATAGTAACTATAACCCCTATAATCCCTATTGCCCCTCTCTATAATATAAGGGGTATCCTCTGCCATCCCCTCCTTTGGAGGGGCTTGGGGAGGTCAGAGGTCAGGTTAGGTCAGGTTAGATGTCTTTCTAATTATCTAATCTCCAGATACTTATGCGTTTGGAGCGAGAGCCGCCACCACGGATGCTGCTCGATGTAGGCAATTACTTCCTTGGTGTTTTTGCACGAGCAGGGTTGCAGGAAGAGGTGCGTCGCGGGGGTGGCATTTGCTATCGCCTCCACATCCTGCCCCGTGTACACCACTTTCAGTTCGTCGGCGTGTGGCAGTATCACGGCAGCCCCCTCTTTGGGCGAGCAGGTAATCCAGTCTATGCCCGCGGGCAGCAGATGCGTCCCGTTGGTTTCCACGCAAATCTTCTTTCCCGTTGAGTGTAAGGCTGTTACGAGTTCGTCGTCTGCTTGCAGCGAGGGTTCTCCCCCCGTCAGTACGATGAGTGCCTTCGTTGAGGGGCATAACTGTTGCACCTCGGCGGCAATCGCCTCGGCAGTCATCTCGGTGAAGTGCGTGAAATCCGTGTCGCAGAACGCACAGCGCAAGTTGCACCCGCTGAGGCGCACAAACACAGCGGCGCACCCCGTGTGGTATCCCTCGCCCTGCAGCGAGTAAAATATCTCGTTTACTCGATAAACCTTACTCATCTCGCTCGTAAATAGCACATTTCAACTCGTTTACACGATATATTCTACTCATCTCGCTCGTAGATAGCGCAGTTGTTTTCGGACTCGTGTACGCTTACTTTGTAGCAGTTTTCCACATGGTCGCATATCCAACGGGCGATGTTCTCCGCCGACGGATTGACATCCAGCACTTCGTTGATATACTTGTGGTCGAAAGTGTCTTTCACCACTTTTTTGATGTGCGTGAAATCCGTAACCATACCGTCTTGGTTTAACTCTCGTGCCTTACAGTACACCACGATTATCCAGTTGTGTCCGTGCAGAGCCTCGCACTTGCTTTCGTACGATAGGTGCAAGTTATGCGCCGCCGAAATCTCTAATCGTTTCTCTATATAATACATAGTAATTCAATTCATTAGCAATGAACCACCCTATAACACCTATAGCAACTAGAATTCTCTATAATTCTCTATAATTCTCTATAATGTCTATAGTCCCTATAACAACTATAATCCCTATAATCTCTATAATCTCTATAATTCTCTATAGTTTCTATTCTTCATAGTATAAAGCAGCACATTCGGTAGCCTGGGGGCGTGGGTTGTGGACTAAGGAATTCTTATCTCGCCAAGGCTCGAACGATTATTTCTAGCAAAGCCCACTGGGCTTTACTCGCTTCGGACACTCAGTGTGCTACGCACACCTGTCCTCCGCTTCACCCCACCCGCGGCGGTTTGGAACAAAACCGGTTGACCCGTTAATGCCCTAGCCTCTCTAGAATATCTAGTACCTCCCTAGCCTCTCTAGAAAATCTAGCCTCTCTCCCCCCCCTATAATATATAAGGTATCCTCTTCTCGAAATCCGCTGCAAAGATAGTCTATTTTTGTCGTCGTTGTTGGGCATAGTGCGCAATTTTTTCTCATAGCCCGCATATTTTTCACTTCCCCCCCCAAAAAAAAACTCCCTCTCTACAACGACGATACAATGACAATACAATACGGACAGTCCCTAATTAACATCATACTAACATCAGGGTAAGCACAGGGAACACCCCACTCTGCATGTTAATTGTTAATTTTTAATTGTTAATCACAGAACACTCCGCCTTACTATTAATTCTTAATTCTTAATTCTTAATTCTTAATTACGAAAGGTATTCGGTAGTATCCTCAATCCCCGCCTCTCGCAGTGCCTCGATGCGTTCTGTGCAGGTACCGCACTTACCGCAGTGTTTTTCGCCGCCTTTGTAACAACTCCAGGTCTCCGAATAGTCGATGCCGAGTGCTTTTCCGCGGCGGGCGATGTCTGCTTTGGTGATGTTCGTGTAGGGAGTAAAGAGTTTAATCCCCTCGTAAGTCCCTGCCTCGATGGCGGCGTTCATGGCATCCACGAACTGCGGTCGGCAGTCGGGGTAGATAGCATGGTCGCCCGCGTGATTGGCCATCATAATATACTGTAAACCACGATTTTCCGCCATGCCTGCGGCGATTGCCAACATGATTCCGTTGCGGAACGGCACCACGGTCGAGCGCATATTTTCGTCGTCGTAGTTGCCCTCCGGAATGGCGTCAGCCCCCTCGAGCAGTGAACTGTGAAAGTATTGGTGCATGAAGTCTAACGGTATGGTAATGTGTGGAATATCCAATCGGTCGCAGTGCAGACGGGCGAAATAGAGTTCCTTTTCGTTATGGTTGCTGCCGTAGTTGAAACTCAGTGCCAGGGCAATTCGGTCTTTGTATTCGTAGAGTAGGGTGGTCGAGTCCAGCCCGCCCGAAAGAACAATTATACTATCGCGCATAGTCAATGAAGAATTAAGAATTATGAATAAGGAATTAGGCGTTTATGACCTCGCTGAAACGAGCCGTGAGCCTTTGCTGCTTCAGCCCCTCGTGTTCTTTGTCGGCGTAGTTGGCAAACGGGTAGATGCTGATGCCCCCTCTCGGCGTGAAGATTCCCGTAACCTCAATGTACTTCGGGTTCATCAGTTTCACCAGGTCGTTGAGGATGATGTTCACGCAGTCCTCGTGAAAATCGCCGTGGTTGCGGAACGAGAACAGATAGAGTTTCAGCGACTTAGACTCAACCATACGCTCGCGCGGGATGTACGAAATGACGATGGTGGCGAAGTCGGGCTGTCCTGTTTTTGGGCAGAGCGAAGTAAATTCGGGGCAGTGGAAAGTGACAAGATATTCGTTTTCGGGGTGCTTGTTGACGAAGGTCTCCAGCATCTCGGGCGCATAGTCGGTGGGGTATTTGGTCTTGTTCTTCCCCAGCAGACTTACGCCCTCCAGTTCTTTAGAAGTACGCATTGTTTTCAGTTATTTTAATTTGTAGTTGGTCGGCGGAGGAAAAACAATAGCTCCGCCCAAAATCCTTGCAAAGTTACAACTTTTTTTCGAGACCTGCAACACATTTTTGTTCACTTCACAAAAAATCCGTACCTTTGCACCAACTTTCGCCGTTATGGAACAGGACAGAAAACAGAAGTGGGAGCATATCCGCAAGCACATCCCGAATCGTTATGTGCTGACACTCATTGTGTTTGGGCTGATATTTCTTTTCTCGAGCGACCGCGGGCTGATTCATTATGCCAAGCGTCGCCACGAGATTCGTGCGGTGGAGGAGCAACGCAACCGTTACCAAGAGGGGATAGAGAAAGCGCAGAGCGACTTGGAAATCCTGCAGAACAAAGACTCCCTCGAGCGTTTTGCTCGCGAGCATTACTATATGCACACCGAGGACGAAGATGTATATCTGATTGATAATTAGCCCGTTCGCACGCCGAATCACCCGGTATTATGTAAGGAATACCCTACCTAAATATATCGAAAACAATGAAACGCATAGCAAATATCCTCCTTATTGTAGGGGTCGTAGTCTTGATAGCGGGCGCGGTGTTGAGCGTCTGCGATGTCGAACCTGCCGCCAATTATGTCTTGATTGCGGGGGCAGCCTTGGTCATCGTCCGCAGTATTCTGACCATGCACAAGTAATTCTTTCCCAATAAATAAGCAAGTAAAATATACCACAGGGGCAATATTCTGCCCATGCACAAGTAATTATCTTCTCCTCTAACAGACTGATTTATAGTGAATTCTCGTGTTCTTGGTATCGATCCCGGCACGCTCTATATGGGGTATGCGCTTTTGGATGTGTGTGGGCAGCGTGCTACGCCGCTGGATTTCAGCGTGTTAGATGTGCATAAGATCGACGGTCAGTATGCACGCTTGCAGCAGGAATTCTTCTTTTTGCAGCACCTGATTGACGAGCAGCACCCCACGGTCTTGGCGATTGAGACGCAGTTTGTGGACAAGAATCCGCAGACGATGATTAAAATTGTCCACGCCCAGGGGGTGGCGATTGCCGCTGCGTTGAGTCGTGATGTGCCTATCGCGGAGTACTCGCCGATGAAAATCAAGATGGCGGTTACGGGCAACGGCCATGCCACCAAGGAGCAGGTGGCGGAGATGTTGCAGCGTTTCATGCATATCCCGCCCGAGCGTATGCCGAAGAAACTTGATGCCACCGACGCTTTGGCGATAGCCTATTGCCATTTCCTGCAGATGCGCAGCCCTCTTTCCGACGAGCATGCACCCAAAGACTGGAAGACCTTCGCCCGCCGCAAAGGCCTTATCTAACCCGTTGATTATAAGCCTCTCCCGCTAAATCCATTATCCCAAAGTATTACTGTTTCAATAGAATAGACAGGGGGTATCACATCCGCTGCCTGGGGGCGTGGGTGTCCCCACCCGCGACGGTTTGGAACAAACCGGTTGACTATACGGAGTTTCCTGTTCGCTTTGCTCACGAGAAATAAAGGAAATTAATGAACTATATTCTTTTATTTCTTTCATTTCTCTTGCCGCGCAGCGGCATAGGAAATACTAGTCCGCTGCCTGGGGGCGTGGGTGTCCTCACCCGCGGCGGCTCGTTAGAGCCGTTTGACCATCCTTTGCCGCCAATTCCACAT
>CAVFIY010000018.1:0-14703 GCA_963622435.1 Bacteroides uniformis
GAGGAGTTAGGCAGCGCATACAGAGTGGTTCGGATGACCATTATTTGGTTGGGATTTGCATATTCGGATGATTTATTGTACCTTTGCACCGGAATAGGAATAGTTCTGTGCTTATTGCAGCAAGCAAGTGTCATAAATAGGATGACGCAGGCAAGTACTATTATAATGGCGCAAGATAAGTACCATTAATATCAAGTACCATGAATATTAACCTCTTAACCAACCAACTGTTATGAAACAATTTTCTCTACTCCTCTCACTTTGTAAGCGCGTCAGTACTACATTTGGAAGTACGCAATGCATTATGGCTCTGTGTGCTATGTTTGCACTGCTCTTAACAGCAGGCAACCAAGTCTATGCACAAAACAACAGCACGGAACAAGTTGTCGCAGACAGCACGGCACAAGTTGTTACAGACGGAGCGGCACAGACCACGATGAATCCTTACCTGCCTGTTGCCAACTTGTTCTACGACTTTGACGGCGACGGATACAAAGAGGCGGCATACCTCTACGGCGATTATTTATATACCACCTCCAACTACGCCAACGCCTTTGCCGCCACCAAACGGTTTGATTGGGGTCCCGATTACTTCAAGGTGTATTACTACTTGAACTACATCGAGGACATCAACGGCGACGGCATTATGGACTTCACCGTCTCGAACAACAAACAGGATCAATACGCGAGTATGGCGCTCTCCGAATCCGACGGCACTTTTACGAAGCACAACAAGTGTATCAGTGCCACCGATATGGATATTAACTGCGACGGGCGTATCGACTATATCCGCATGAGCGCGAACGGCACCAATCCGAGTCTCTTTATCAACCTCCGACAAGCAGACGGCTCTTTTGTAGAGCAGGCGATGCAACTTATGACCAAAGAGGAATACGAGGCGCAGTTTGACCCGAATGCATGGGGTTCGACCGCCGTGCAAGAGTGGAACGGACTTATCGGTGCGACTGTACCGAACACGGGGGCGACTTTCAGCGGAGCCTCCCTGGCACGCGCACCGCAGCGACACAGCCCCTCCGTACAAAAAGTACAGGGCTTGGGGCAGAAAGTATATGCACCGACCAAAGTGCTTGACCTCAATGCTGACGGGCTAATGGATCTTATCGACGAGGCGAACGGGACTATCTACTACAACATGGGCAACGGCAAGTGGATATACACTGCCACCAACGGCGCGGTCTTCACCGCCGACTTCAACAACGACGGCATACAAGACTTCGTCTTCCCCGGAGCTAAACTGCAAACTGCTATCTATCAAGGGAATGGAGAGTTTAAGGTTACTACGCTCTATGAGAATATCCAAGTGGACGACGACATCTACTGCTACGACTTCGACCATGACGGCGATGTGGATATCCTCGTTACTTTCTCCGCACCGCTCAACAGCACGGGCTATGCCTACACGATGTTCTTCCGCAACGACGGGAAGGGGAACTGTACACAACTCGACGAGCAGGACTACGGAGAAAACAAACTCTATTTCTCTAACTGTCAGGATATTAACGGCGACGGCTATTACGACCTGCTTGCCTTCCGCGGGGAGTATAATTGCTATAACGGTGATTGCAGTCTCAACGACGGAACACACGACATCGTATGGCTGCAGGGGAAAGCCGATATGACCTTTGAAGAACCGCAAGTGCTGTACTCGTTCAGCAGTTGGGGGAATTTAGACGCTGTCCGCATCAATGCCGAAGACCTTGATAATGACGGCATTATGGAGATATGGGTGAATGGCATATCCGGCAGCGACAACCCGCTCGTTATTCATAAGCCTGTCGGCACCGCCAACAGCGCCCCCACTGCGCCCGCGAAACCCGAACTGTCTTACAGCGATGGCATACTGACCGTCAACTGGGGCAGCGGGGCGGACACGAAGACCGCAACGGCTGACCTCACTTACGCCCTGCGGGTAGGCACCGCAAGTGGCAAACAGGATATCCTGCACGCACACGCCAACGCCGACGGCTCGCGGCGCAACTTCCTCGACGGGAACATGGGCAAGTACCACACTTACACGCTTGACCTGTCGTCCTACCCCACAGGCACTATCTATGTGGCGGTACAGGCTATCGATGCACAACACTGCGGCTCTGCGTGGAGCGAAGAGGCGGTTATCGAACATACGGCATTGCCCGTCAGTTTCTCCCTCAGCAGCACGGTGGTGGGGAAAGGTAAACCCCTGACTGCCACTTTTACACCCGTCGGCGAGGGCTACACCCACCAATGGACTGCCCAAGACGGCGTCTGCACCGAAGCCGGAAACAGCACCGTGCAGATCACTTTCTCGGCGGCAGGCGACAAGATAATTACGCATACCCTCACCGCCCCTGACGGGCGCACGGCACAAACCACACAGACCGTTACCGTTATGCCCAATGGCACGGACACCGCCATTGAACTGACCAACGACCAATACACCATGCTGTCAAACATATACAACGACGGCGGCTTTCAGATGAATGACTACAACTTCGACGGCTATTTGGATATAACAAGTTCGACTGATAATGTGGTATATAAAGGCAGCGCCGACTACCAATTCACCAAGGCAAGCGGAATATGGAACACGGGACTCACTATCCCGAACTGCTTCTGGTTCGACTGGACACACAACGGGGCGGCAGACTTGCTGGTGGCAAGTACAGGGTATTACAATTTAGGCTATTACCTGCCGCATAACGGCACCGGAAACCTCACCGGCCAAAAGACGGATGACAATATCAAGACCTACTCGAATGGTAACAGTAAAACGCCGGACTACTGCCTTGTGGACTATAACCACAACGGTTACTACGATATACCTATGCTCGACTATACGGCGAAGGACGGTATCGGGGATATCTACTTTAAGTCCTACGACGGCGAGAGTTTTGTTCGCAAAGAGAAACAATACAACATACAAACCGACGACGACCGCGGGCGGTTCAACGGTGTCTTATTAGAAAGCGCATATAGCCAAACTCTCTATATTGACTTCGACCACGACGGCTTTATCGATATCGCAGGGCTGTATGCGGACCCCAATGTAAGCACTTACAATACCGCCTACAAGGGGTTGGTGGTATTCCGCAACAAGGGCAACTTTACTTTCGAGCAAGTGTTCATTCCCTTTGCACAAGAGATAGCCAGCCCTGCAACGGTGAATTATCAAGACAAGCACGACATGCAGAACGCACAACTCATCGACCTCAACAACGACGGGTACTACGACATATTCGCCTGTCGTTACGCCGATGGGGCACCGTATATCCTTTGGAACAACCAAAACCAATCGTTCTCCGCACCCGACCTGCTGCCACTCGGCGACTTGCAAGCATTCTACACCGAATCATTCGAGTACCGGTTCGCCGACCTCGACAACAACGGGTACATCGATCTTATCTCTCTGCAAACCAATCCCAAGATGGGCGAGAATGTTACGAATGTCTATGTTCACTATATGGGCGAGAGCGGTGTCATACAACAAGGATTCCTGTTAACAAGTGCCGCTACTGTAAAATATTGTAAACTCCGAAACTTCGCCGCCAATGGTATGGCACTCGTAACGGCACAATATGACAAGTTCATCTATCCGGTTACAGGGATTGAAAACCAACGCCCGTCTGCACCGACGGGGCTGCGTGCCGTACAGACCGATGAGGGACTGCTCATTGAGTGGAACGCCGCACAAGACGACCACACGCCTGCCGCACAGATGCGCTACAACCTCTCCGTGAAGCGGGCAGGGAAATCGGGCAACGGTGCATACCTAATCTCACCGCAGAACGGGGGCAATGCCAATGCAGCCTATATGCCTGATTATCATTATATTGAGGCAACGCGCTTCCTCATTCCGCAAACGGAGATAGAGGTGGGCGACTACGAGATAAGCGTCCAAGCACTTGACTTGCAGAATGCGATGAGCCTCTTCTCTGACACGATAACCACTCAGGTGGCGTCCGTCAGTCAGGTAACAGCACCGACCTCTGTCTGCCTCTTCGACCAAGCCACCTTCACCTACACAGGCACACAGCAGTCTGCTACGCCTACATGGGACTTCGACGGCGGCATCATCGACAGCGGCAGCGGATATGGTCCCTATCAGGTGCATTGGACGACGGCAGGCACGAAGACAGTCCGCCTGACCGTCAACGGCGAGACGACCGAGCGCATGCTCTATGTGGAGGAATACACTTCCGACTACACCTTGCCGACTTACTACATCAACGACTACACCACGACGCTGGACTTGCCTACAGACGCCACTTGCAGTTGGCAGGCACGATACAACGGCGATGCGAACTACGCGCCTATCAGCACTTTCGCAGGCGTGATAGATATACAGGGTAACAGCCTCACGCTACACAAGCCCGCGGGCAGCGAAGACCTTTTCTTGCAACTGACACTGACCAACAACAGCGGGTGCGAGACGACCATACAACAGCGTATGCAAGTCATCGAGCAGAACCAACTGCCGCAACTGACTATTGTTACGCCGAACGCAGAGGGGAAGAATGTACTGATTTGGGACGCGACGGGGCTGTCTTACCTCACCGAGGTCCGTATCTATAAGGAAACCAACCGCCGCAACCAATTCGCTGAACTGGCAACCGTAGCCGCCAACGCAGGTACCTATACAGACAACACCTCCAACGCTTCTACGAAAGCCGAGCGTTACTGCATAGCAGGCGTACTGCCCGACGGTACACTCACACCACAGAGCAACCCGCACCAAACACTCCACCTCACAATCAATCGAGGCATACAAGACAATACATGGAACTTGCTGTGGAACAACTACATAGGCGCAGAAGTGGTGTCGTACAATATCCTGCGAGGGACGACTGCGGACGAACTGACTCTCTTGACCACTATCAGCAGTAGCAACACCTCTTACACAGACCTCACGCCCGATGACAACAAACCGTATTACGCAATAGAATACATAGTGGATAATTCGCCTGCTTCTGCACCCGCACGGCGTGCCGCACAACGCACGCAGACCACGCTGCGAGGGACATCGAATGTGGTGAGCAGCAGTGTGGCACGAACTATCGTCTATGCTGAACGGTTGTCTGTTCTGTCTGCGAATGGTGCATATACTACCACTGCTGATAAGCCTTCGCTCTTCCTCTATGCAGAGATATTCCCCACCAACGCCACCTACAAGACTGTGCGGTGGGAGATAACGGACGGGACAGACCTCGCATCGATTGACGATAACGGACTGCTGACTGCCAACACGCCTAACACGGGCGGTACTGTTACCGTCCGTGCGACGACGACCGACTGCACCAACCTCTCTGCAACACGACAGATACAGATAGCCGCCATCAGCGGGGGCAGCGGAGGAGAAGACGATGAACCCACCAAGGACTACACGCCTATGAATCTGCAGAGTGCGGTCAAAGGTCACAATGTCCTTCTTTCGTGGACGGCAAAGGACATTGCTCCATACTACCTGGTTACCATCACCCGTATCGCTACAGACCAAGTGGTTGCCAACGATCTTATCAATAGCACGAAGGCCTCGTATGCCCTCAATGAGGCAGGTGAGTACCAATGGTGTATAACGGCAGAAGATGAGAACCTACACATCGTATCCGACGCCATATGCGATACCTTTACGATTGCCGCGACCGCTGTAGAAGAAATCACGACTACACAATCGAGCGTGCAGAAAGTTGTCCGCGACGGGCAAGTACTCATTCTTCGTAACGGCAAGACTTACAATACATTGGGAGTTGAAGTGGAGTAACAAGCAAAGGGACTTGGTGCGGCTGCCAATCGGAGTTTTATACGCCTGCACGCACGCCGAACCGCCAATGACACGCCTGCACTATCAAATAAGGCTGCCTGACAACTTTGCACAGTCAGGCAGCCTTATTGTATCCTCATTGTATGCTAATTATGAATTAAGAATGACGAATTATGCATAGCGGATAAAAAAAAGCGCACTATGCCCAACAACGACAACAAAAATAGAGTACCTTTGCAGCGGATTTACGAACAATACCTTATATATAATGTTCTATGAATATATCTATCCTCTGCAAAGTGGTCGGATGGTCTTATGGAGTGTAGTACAAACGGGATTGTAGTACGAATGGGCACAGGACTTTGGCGGCTATAACTGGTGTAGCACCTGTTCTGCCAAGTCCGCTATCGGGGTTGTTCCGTCATTCTCCACTACGATGTCCGCACGCTGCGCACGCTCGTCGTCCGACATCTGCGAATGGATACGCGCCCACACCGCCTTTCGGTCGGTCTCCGTATAGGGTGCTGTATAGTCCCGTGCCAAAGTACGCTCCACCCGCACCTCTTCCGGTGCTGTCACGCACACCACTTTGTCGCAGAACTTATCCAACCCGCTCTCGTAGAGAATGGCACTCTCCACAAAGCAGTACTTCGCCTCTTGGTGTTTCGCCCACTGCTGTATATCAAACGCCACGGCGGGATGAACAATGGCATTCAAACGCTCCAGCATATCGGGGTGTCGGAAGACCACCTTTGCCACACGCTCCGTGCAGTATCGGTCGCCCTCATACACCTCCGAGCCGAAGAGCAGTTCTATCTGCGAACGCACCATCGGATTCTCGACAATGATACGCTTCGCCTCTGTATCACTGCTATAGACGGGGTAGCCCCGCCGAGCCAATTCGGCAGCCAGCGTGGATTTCCCGCTCCCTATTCCGCCTGTCAGTCCTATCAACATATCCTTAGAATTGGAAGTAAATAAACGGCTGCATATCTGCCGTAACAAACTGATATATAACGAATACTGCTACCAGTACGCAGAGCATTATCGCCCACAGCGGCAGGGATGCAAAGCGAATACGGTACCATTGTTTCCACTTCGCAGGCAACCAGTGAATCAACATACCCGCCACGAACAGCCCGACCACCATGCGATACTCATACAAAAAAGAGGGAATAATCGCACTGTTCCACGCTCCGCCTATCTGATTGACCATCGTCGTGGCGGTGTTCCACGCCTCCTCATTCGCCGTGGCGGGGTCGAGGTTCGAGCCGGAACGGAAGAACAAACGGGTGAAGGTAATGAATGTAAAGGTCTGCGCTATCGCCCACGCCTGTCCGAGTCGAATATTGAGTGTATTCAATGCGTTGTATACCAATGGCTTACCTTGCGTCAGGAGATAGAAGATATAGCGCATCGCCGTCCCCAACCACACAATCGCCACCCATAGGGCGAACAGATGCAGGACGGGCAATGCCCAATGGTAGTCGGCGGCAATCAAACCGCCACAGAGGACGGTCATAAGGAGCATACGCACATGCCAGTTCATGATTCGCCAGAACTTATTGACTATCATACCGATACCATTCAGCCCGCCCCAAATCATGAAGTTCCAACTTGCCCCGTGCCACAAGCCGCCGAGCAGCATCGTGATAAACGAGTTCAGGTTCGCATAGAGCAGTTTTCGATGCTCGGGACGGAATATCGCCACCAGCAGTACGACCACCGCAATCGCCAGAATCACCCCCGTTGCCAGCCACGAACCCGTCAGTACCAACGCCACGAACGCAATCAGCGCTATCCAAAAGTAAGTACCAAAAGTGGCATTTCGGTTTCCTCCCAACGGGATATAGAGGTAGGTCTTCAGCCAACGGCTCAAAGAGATATGCCACCGCCGCCAGAACTGCTGCGGGTTCTCTGCCTTGTAGGGCGAGTCGAAGTTCTTGGGCAAGTAGAAGCCCATCAGAAGTGCCACGCCGATAGCAATATCCGTGTAGCCGGAGAAGTCCGCATAGACCTGCAACGAATAGGCGAAGAGGGCGAACAGATTCTCGAATCCGCTGAATAACATCGGGTTATCAAACACACGGTCTATGAAGTTGACTGCCAAATAGTCGCTCAATATGACTTTCTTCGCCAGACCGTTCAGTATCCAAAACACCGCCATGCCAAACTGACGCTTACTCAAGAAGAACGGTTTATAGAGTTGCGGAATGAACTCTTCCGCCCGCACTATAGGCCCTGCCACCAACTGCGGGAAGAATGACACATAGAACCCGAAGTCCAACAGATTGCGCACGGGTTGTATCCGCCCCTTATAGACATCGGCGGTGTAGGAGATGACCTGGAAGATATAGAAACTAATCCCCACCGGCAGCACGATTCTGTCCACCATAAATCGCCCGCTCTCGGAGAACCCGTTGCCGATATAGGCGAATATGTCGAACACCTGCAAGTGCCAACCCAACAGGTCATTCAGCATGTTGGTAAAGAAATAGGCGTACTTGAAGTACACCAGCAGCCCGAGGTCGATTGCCACCGATAGCACCAGCCAGAGGCGTGCCCTATCGATTTTTGTTGTGTGTCCGTCGTTTTGGCAACGGTGTATCTGCTTGGCTATCAGCCAGTCAGAGAGCGTGACGAACGCCAGTATCAGCAAGAAGATACCGCAGGTCTTGTAGTAGAAGAACCACGAGACGAACATCAAGTACACATTGCGCAAGTGGAGTCGCCCGTTCCCTCGATAACGGGGACACGCCTCCATAATCAGTGCGAACACGGCATACACGATAGCGAAGAACGCCCAGAAGTAGAACTGTGTGAAGAGCAGCGGGCTGTTGCTGTCGAAGGCGAATATGTGGTGTAGGAACTGCATCGTATTACTCCGTTTCTGTTGAAATTAGGGTTGATACGGCTGCCGTGGTGTCTATCAGTGCCACCTCTACGCTATCCGCCTGCGGCTCGGTCGCCAACGGTGCAGGGATGTCGAGCAGCCAGTCTGCCAAGGCTTTCCCTGCTTTCTCCGCCCCCTTGCGGGTGAAGTGGACGCCGTCCGCCCCCGCCCAGCCACGCTGTTGCCACTTCTGCATACTGTTCTGCCCGCCCATTGCGCGGTAGAGACTATAGTAGGCAATCTGCTCTTTCTCAGCCATTTCCGCGAGCAATTTATCCATATACGGCAGGAGCGGGTAGGTAGTCTGCTGCCCGTCGATAAGCGTACTCATATCCCCGGGACCGACAAAGAGAATGCTTGCCTCGGGCGCACACGCTTTGAGGTATTGCACCTGCTGCCCCAACTGCCCCACAATGCCTCGAATGGTCGATGGTTGCTCATTGAACGGTATTGCGTTGCCGCCGAACTGCAGAATGATAAGGCGGGTATTCGTCTCGCGGTAGAACGCCGCCAACTGTTCGCGGTCGATACTGCGGAACACCGTACCGATACACCCGCGCATGGGGATATTATCTACGATAATGCCCCGCTCCATCTCGAGCGACAGCCCGTATACCTGCCCGCACCCCAACAGCGTCAGCCGACACTTGGTCGTGCTGTCGGGCAGCACCAACGCCTCTGCAGCCGACAGGGTATCACCTACTGCATTCACCACTGCCACTGCGCCGTCTGCCCATACCCGCAGGCGGTTGAAGTAACTCTCCGTGTTCCGCTCCCTGCCAGCAGGTTCTAACACAACCGTCAGGTTTTCAGTACCTTGCTGCAGCGAATCGTTCATCAGTGCCACTTGCCCCATCGCCCCGTAGCGTCCGTCCGAACGGCGCATACTCTTCGGGCCATAGACCAAGTTGCGGGGGATACCTTGTTGAATAGACACCGCACGCCCGTCCATAAGCAGCGTCTGGTGCAGCGTGCGTGTGGGGATAGTCTGCAGCAGCGGCACCAGCCCCACGCCACCCCCGCCGTACTCCGACTGCAGCGCACGGCGAACGGTCTGTGTCATACGATCTTCTTCTATCTGCGAGTCGCCGTAATGCACCACCCGCACCATATGGCGGTCTGCCTCCCGCAACGAAAGATAGAACGCCGCCAAGTACTTGCGCGTGTCCCGCAGCGTGTCGACCGGCGTTTGGCACACGGGAACGACCTCGGGAGAACTCTCCCCCACAGAGGCTGTATCCGCTTCCACATAGAGTTCCGTCGTATCGGAATAGACCGGCACGGCGGGCGCAGGTTTTTCCAAATCCAGCACCGATGCCAGCGTCGCCCACCTCAACGAGAGCGAACCGATATGCACCGGCTTACTCGGGAAGACCACACACAGCAGCCCGAGCAGCGCGATACACAACCAGATGAACAGCGTTATCCGACGAGGACGCATAGGGTGTTAGATAGTTAGACCGCCTTACGGCTGTTAGAAGTTAGACATTATTTGTGCCATAGTGTTTTGGTGAAGAGCAGCAGCACCGTGAATATCTCCAGACGCCCGATGAGCATGACGAAAGTCATTGTCCATTTCGCCACGATGGGGAAGTCGGCATAAGTTCCTACGGGACCGAACTGCCCGATGCTCACACCCACATTGCCTATGCCGGACACCGCCGTCCCGATAGCCTCGTCGAACGACACGCCCGTGGCGCAGAACACCAGCACCGTGAGGACGATAATCAGGATATAGAAGAACATGAACGCCATGACATTACTGCTCGTCTGCTCCGACACCGTACGCCCGTTGAAGCGCACAGGTAGCACCGCATTGAGGTGAATACGCCGTTTGAGTTCCGTCATGGCACTCTTGGCAAAGATGCCGATGCGCACCCACTTGATACCCCCCGAAGTACTCCCCGACGATGCACCCGTGAACATCATAAAGAACACTAGTACCCAAAGCAGCGGCGGCCACGCCATATAGTCGCTCGCCGCAAATCCGGAACTCGTCATCGCCGATACTACCATAAAGAATCCCTTGCGGAACGCACGCTCTGCCGCCACAAAGAAGTGCGGCACCGAGTCCGCCGCCAAGAGTGGCTCTTGGAAAGTATAGTGGCAGAACAGCCCTATCGTCAGCGCCACCGTTGCGACCAGCACCGCCGTACTATACCAGCGTGTTTCCTCGTCGTGGAACATGCGCGAGGGCTTGCCCCGAAAAGCGTATATCAGTTGCGTGAAGTTGATACCCGATAGGAACATAAACACCGCGATGGTGTACTGTATCGCCGCTCCGTCGTGTATCACACTCAAGTTACGCGTGGAGAAGCCGCCCGTCGAGATAGTGGCCAGCGAGTGGCAGACGGCGTCGAAGCCGCTCATGCCAAAGAGCCACAGCAGCCCCGCCTCCACAATAGTGAGTGCGATATAGGTCGCCCACATGTGCTTCGCCGTGTCGGCTATACGGGGCGACAGTTTCTCGTAACTCACGCCCGTCACCTCGGCGGCGTACAACTGCATGCCCCCCAGCCCGAACATAGGCAGTATCGCCACGCTCAGCACGATGATACCCATACCGCCTATCCATTGGCTCAACGCCCGCCACAGCAGTACGCCGTGCGTCATCACCTCCACATCGGGGATGACGGTCGCCCCCGTGGTAGTGAAGCCCGACATGGTCTCGAACCAGCAGTCGGTGATAGACCCTATTGCCCCGCTGAGCCAATAGGGCAACATCCCGAAGAGCGAATAGACCACCCACACAGTCGCCACAATGAAGTAGCCCTCTCGCTCCCCCACCCGCTTGGGGGCTTGCCTGCCCACCGAGTATGCCAACAGCCCTGCCGCCAGCGTCAGTGCCGTCGAGACAAAGAAGGCGGGCGTGTCCGGCTCTGCGTACGCCAAGGAGACAAAAGTCGGCACGAGCATGAAGAGCGACTCCAGGCAGAGCAGCACCCCCATGGTCTTGAAGACTAATTTCCAATTAAAAGTACGCGTCATAGTGTCTGACTATTCTGTTTTTCTCTATTTTCGGTCAAACCGTTTCTATTTGAAGAAGTGTTCCAAGTACCGCAGCACATGGCGTTTGCAGAACACCACCACGCGGTCGTTGGCAACTATCTCCGTCTCGCCGTTCACCAGTATGCCCTCGCCGGCACGCACGATAGCACCGATATTCGTATCTTCCGGCAATTCCATGTTCCGCACTTTGCCGCGCGTGATACGGCTGCCCTCTTTGGCGACGAACACCACTATCTCGGCGTCGGCACTCGTCAGGTTATGCACATTCAGCACATTGGCATCGAGCAACATCTGGTAGATGTACGAGGCGGCAATGGTCTTCTTGTTCAGCACCGTGCCTATATCGAGTGCCTCCGCCATAGGAATATAGTCGATGTTCTCCACCTCGGCAATGGTCTTCCCCACGCCGAACCGCTTCGCCGCCAGGCAAGCAAAGATGTTCGCCTCGCTGTTGTCCGTAACGGCGACAAAGGCATCCGCATCCTGTATTCCCTCCTCTTTCAGCACCGACATATCCGAGCCGTCGGCGTTGATAATCAGTGCATGAGGCAGTTTCTCCGACAGTTGGTTGCAGAGTTCCCGATTGGTCTCGAGTATCTTAATATCGAGGTCGTCGGGCAGCGAGAGTGCCGCCTTGCGAGTGATACGCGAGCCGCCAAAGAAGATGATGTTGCGTATCTCGCCTTTGTGCTTACCCAGTTGCTCGCGCAGGAACTCCATTTCCTCTTTGTTGCAGACCACATACACCACATCGCCCGCCAGCACTTGGTCGTTACCGCGCGGGATGATGGTCTCGCTGTCGCGCTTGATTGCCACGATGCGGAACCTCCCATGGCTGTATATGCCCGAGCAGAACGCCTTGTTGACCACGGCTGCCCCCTCCCGCACTTTTACCACACAGAGTTCCAATGCCCCGTCGCAGAGCGAGAGGTGGAAGCGCATCCAATTGGTACGCAGCGACTCCTCTATCTCGTTCGCCGCCAACACCTCGGGGTAGATGAGGTGGTTGAGTCCCATTTCCTCGAACAGCCCTTTGTTCTCGGGCAGCAGATATTCGTAGTTGTCTATGCGGGCGAGTGTACGCCTAGCACCTAACTGATTGGCTATCAGGCAGGAGGTGATATTCTCCGTCTCCACGGGCGTAACGGCGATGAAGAGATCGACATTCTTCACCCCGATGTTCCGTAGGTCGCGAATCGAAGTCGGACTGCCGACTTTGGTCAGCATATCGTAGTCCGAATCCAGGAAACCCAGCCGCTCCTGACTCTCGTCCATCAGGCTGATTTCCATGTCCTCTTGTGAGAGCAACTTTGCCAAGTGCGTTCCCACTTCTCCTGCCCCTGCAATGATTACTCGCATATCCGTCCTTTCGTTATGGTGTTTATGTTATGCTTTTGCGTGTTGTTCGGCTTCGACTATCGAGCGGGCGATGCCCTCTGCGTCCAAGCCGAGCAGATGATAGAGTTCCGCCGTGCTGCCGTGTTCCACAAAGTGGTCGTTCACGCCGAGCCGCACCACATGCGGTGTGTAACCGTGGTCTGCCATCCACTCGAGTACCGCTGACCCCAGTCCGCCGTTTATCATCCCGTCCTCGACGGTGAAAACGGTCTTGTACCGTTGCCCCACCTCGTTGAGCAGTGCCTCGTCGAGCGGTTTGAGCCAACGCATATCGTAGTGCGCCACCTGCATCGCCTCGGGCAGCAGTGCCAACGCCGCCTGCACCGTGTTCCCGATAGCCCCTATCGACAGCACCGCCGCCTCTTCGCCCTGCCGTAGGCACACCCCTTTGGCGTATTCCACGGGGGTGCGGTCTGTATGCTGGCAACTGCGCCCGCGGGGATAGCGTATGGCGACAGGACCTTGCAGGGTTTGCGCCAAGCGCATCATCTCCCGTAGGTCGTCCGCATCACGGGGAGCGCAGATAGACATATTCGGTATCGGGCGCAGGTATGCCAAGTCGAGTAAACCATGGTGGGTTGCACCGTCGTTGCCCACGATGCCCGCCCTATCGACGCACAGCACCACATGCAAGTTCGGCAGTGCTACATCGTGGACGATATTGTCGTACGCCCGCTGCATAAAGGTCGAATAGATGTTGCAGTAGGGGAGCAGTCCCTCTTTCGCCATACCGGCGGAGAATGTGACGGCGTGTCCCTCGGCGATACCGACATCGAACACTCGCTCGGGCAGTTCCTTCTGCATGATAGACATCGAGCAGCCCGACGGCATGGCGGGCGTAATCCCCACCACTTGGGGGTTCTGCTTTGCCAGTGCGAGCAGTTCCTCGCCGAACACATCTTGCCACAGCGGTTGTGCGGTCTTCGCAGGGCAAGTGCGCTCCTCGGTTTCTACATTAAATTCGCCCGGTGCGTGCCAAGTGGTCGGGTCATTCTCGGCGGGGGCATAGCCCTTGCCTTTCTTTGTCACGATATGCAGCACCTTGGGTCCACGGTGGTTCTTTATCTCGGAGAGTATGCGCACCAGTTGGATGACATTGTGTCCGTCTGCAGGACCAAAGTAGCGGATGTTCAGCCCCTGGAAGATATTGCTCGTTTGGTGGGTCAGCAGGGCTTTCAGACTATTCGAGTTGCGCAGTACCTGTTGTTTCTTTGCGTCGTCTATCAGGTGCAGCCGCACTGCCAACTTGTAGAGTTTCCACCGCCAGCGGTTGTAGCGTTCGCCCGTCGTCAGGTCGAGCAGGTACTCCGTGAAGCCGCCGTGCAGCGGGTCTATCGCCATGTTATTGTCGTTGAGGATGATGAGCAGGTTGTTTTTGTTCATCGAGGTGTTGTTCAGCCCCTCGAACGCCAGTCCGCCTGTCATCGCCCCGTCGCCGATGATTGCCACCACATTACGGGTGCGGCGGTCTTGCAGTTCGTCCGCTATCTCCATGCCTAGTGCGGCAGAGATAGAGTTGCTGGCATGCCCTGCGATAAACGCATCGTACTCACTCTCCGCAGGGAGGGGGAAGGGGGCTAAGCCTTTGAACTGCCGATTGGTATGGAAGCGTTCGCGGCGTCCCGTGAGTATCTTATGGGCGTAT
>CAVFIY010000019.1:0-14021 GCA_963622435.1 Bacteroides uniformis
TTCGTATCACGCTAATACCTTACGACCATGAAAACACCTTACGAGATTGCCGTACTGCGCAAAAACGGCGCGTTGGATGACGCCTACACCGCTGCCCGAGAGACCTACGCCGCACAACCCGACGACCCCGAGACCCTGCGCATATTCGGCTTCGTCATCGCCGACCAAGCCAAGCTACTCGCCACACAAGCCGACACACGCTGCCTCGACAAACTCCGTGAGTTCGCCGCCCTACCCATTCCCAAATCCGAAAACCGTGTCTATGAGAGTATGCTCTGGAACATACGCCTCTACCTCCGACAACAAAAAAGCCCCGAGCAGCAGTCCGCCGCCCTGAGCCAAGTCTTTCCCGCCCTACAACAAATGTCGCCACTCCCGCCCTGCAAGGCGTGGTCCGCCCTGCTGCACACCATCCTGCAAACCAAAGGGTGGAGCCGATTGGGCGAGTTCGCCTATTGGTGCGGCTTCGACACACTGCAAGCCGACGACTTCGTTCCCTTCCAAACAGAAAACGGCAAGCGCATCATGTCGCTTGCCGAACAGTTAGATTGTAAGATAGGAAAATACATTGCGGGATGTGGCGATACCGCCAAGATAGCCGCTTTCATCCCCACACAGCAGGCTTTCTACGAGCAGCACCGCAACTACACCTACCCTCCCTATTTCTTGGCGGAGATGTACATCGCCGTGGGGCAGTCCGATGAGGCCGTTCGGGTGCTGAAACCGTTTGCTCGAAAAAAGGCGAATGAGTTCTGGGTTTGGGAGCTGCTTGCCGAAGCAGTCCCGAACCAAGACGCAAGAATCGCCTATTTTTGTCGTGCCCTCAGCTGCCGTCCCAAGGAGGAAATGGCGGTGCGTCTCTATGAGAAAGCCGCTATTGCGCTTGCCCAACAAGGACAATACGACACCGCCCGCCACCTGATAGATGCAGCCTGCCGCATACGCCAAGCCCATCGCTGGCCTATCTCGCCCGAACTACGCTCCTTGCAACAACAGGCGTGGTACCTGTCCGCCACCCCAAAATCCAATAGGCCTTGGATAGAAAGCCAAAGCCGCCAAGCCGAATGCCTCCTATTCGGACATACCCTCCGCCCCAAAAACAAGCCACACCGAGGGGGGTAATTAATAATTAAAAAATTAACAATTAACATGCAGGGCTGCTATCAATTAATAATTAAGAATTAACAATTAACAATTAACATGCATGTTCGCTGACCTTCTGCGGGGCGGCTCTGGCGAGCCGTTCGGGCAGCGGTATGGGAGGGCGGCAGAGCCGCTTTGGGGCGGGATACTATCCCGCGCTAAGAAACCGCTATCGGGGCAGGAAAGGCGGAGAGGGCTTATTCTAATTTGGAATTAGGGAATATGGAAAAAGACAGCGCAATCAGGTTGCGCGGATGGTGATGATGTCGCGGAGGTCGGTGGTATAGAGCGGACTGCGATGCTCGGCTTTGTAGATAGGCGGGGTGGCGATTGAGGTGTTGGGGTCTTGGTTCGGGTTGGCGGGAGAGGTAGTCTGCCGTTCGCCTGCTTTGGCTGGAGTGGGCTTTGCGGCGGGGAGTTGTGAGCCGAAGAGGATAGTATGCTTGCCGAGGCGGTCGGAGAGGTGGTCGATGGCTTGCTGCAAGCGTTGGTCTTTCGCCCGGTCGTGGGTATCGAAGAGGTCGGGTACGACTGCCGTAGCGGGCATGATATGCATAAGAACGACACCCGCTTTCTTGTACAACACCCCCTGCCGATAGGAGCGGCGGAAAGCGGCGAGGGCGTATTGCAGCAGTTCGGCGGTATTGGCAGTAGGGACAGGCAAAGTAACGAGTTCGGAGAGGTAGTGCGGCTCGATGTCGGTGCGGAAGACGGAGGTATGGGCATAGACATAGACCTGCCCCGCGACGGTGTTCTGCGCACGCAACTGACGGGCGCAACGGGCGGTGAAATTGGCAATCTGTTCCTCCAAAAGGGTGCGGTCGGTGACGGCGGTAGCAAAAGTGCGGGAAGTGGTTACAGACTGTTTCTGCGGCAACTCGGTGATGTCGATGACATCGTCGCCGTGCAACTCCTGCCAAGTGAGCAGCCCCGGTTTATGGAGCAGGTTCTGCACCGTGGAGGAGGGCATTTGGGTGAACTGTAAGGCGGTCAGCACGCCTCGCTCGGTGAGTTTGGCTTTGGCACGCCGACCTATGCCCCACACATCGCCGACCTCGAAAGCGGAAAGGGCTTTGCGGCGTTGCTCATCGGTGCGTATCTCACAGACACCGTGATACCCTTGGTATTTCTTGGCATACTTGCTAGCGACTTTGGCGAGCGTCTTGGAGGAGGCGATACCGATAGAGATAGGAATACCGACCCCGCGGCGGATAGTGCGCACAAGGCGTTCGCAGTAGGCTTTCTGCTCGACGGGCGGGACATGGTCGAGATTGAGAAAACTCTCGTCGATAGAGTACTGCTCGAAACGGGCGGTATGGCGACGGAGGATAGACATCACACGGTCGGAGAGGTCGCCATAGAGGGCAAAATTGGAGGAGAAACAGACGACCCCGTGCTGCTCGACAAGCGGGCGCAGTTGGTACAACGGTGCGCCCATAGGTATGCCGAGCGCTTTGGCTTCGTTAGAGCGGGAAACGACACAACCGTCGTTGCCCGAGAGGACGACGACGGGCTTGCCCTCCAAGTCGGGGCGAAAGACCCGCTCGCAAGAGACAAAGAAATTATTGCAATCGGCAAGAGCGTACACTAGCGGTGGGTTTTATGGATGGCGTATGTGACGACACCCCAAACAGAGAAATTGTTGTCGGCAGTCACCTGTATCTTGGGGAAAGCGGGATTGTGCGGTATGAGCCAAGCGCATGCTCCGCTCGGGTCAAGTTGGAACTCTTTCACCGTGTACTCACCGTCGATAAACGCCACAATAAAATCGCCGTCCTTCGGCTCAAGACTGCGGTCGACGACAACCAAGTCGCCGTCGAGAATGCCTGCGTCCCGCATAGAGTCGCCCTCGATATGGGCATAGAATGTCGTTTCGGGATTGGGGGTGAGTTCGCGGGCGAGGTTTATCCGCTCGCCCGAGTGGTCAGCCGCAGGCGAGGGAAAACCGGCTCGAATAGACTCGGCAAACTCGAGGGCGATTTCGCTCTCTTCCGATTGGGTGATATGGGTTAGGTGGGGCATACTCTTGTGGGGATGTTTAGTAATGAAACGCCTTATTCCTTACTCCGCTGCTGCAACTCCAACACCGTGCGCTCTACGACTTGTTGCAACTGATAAGTCGCCACGCCGAGCGGCTTCAAAGGAGAGCATTTCCAAAAAGTCAACGGGTCGTTGAACTTTTACAGTTTCTTTGCTTAAGGTTGTGCTGTCGGCTCCGGTCGGCAATCCTTATTGTTTCCACAGTATCTTAATACTCTGCGGCAAAGGTACGATTTTTTCTCGAAATAGGGAAATAGGAGAGGCAAAATAGTTGCGGAAAGTGCAATTGAGGCAGGGGGGAGGAGTTGGAAAAGAGAATGCGGGCGGGATACTATCCCGCGCTAAGAAACCGCTATACAATTAACAACTAAAAATTAACAATTAACATGCATGTTCGCTAACCCTCTGTATGCGGCTCTGCGAGCCGTTTGGGCAGCGGTATGGGAGGGCGGCAGAGCCACTTTGGGCGGGATAGTTTTATTTAGTTGGAGATAGTTCATCTAGTTTGTATAGGGTTAGTGGGTGGACCAGATAGTGGAAAGGGAGCGGACGGAAAGAGAAAGGGGCATGCGAGAACAGGTCAGCGTCGTATAAGGCACCGTGGGATAGACCGTATTCGTCAAGACACATACCCCATCCGACGCAAACGCCTCTACCGAACTATGGTCAATGACAAGAATAATATCTGTGGTTGCGGTTGGGGTATTCTCGCTTTGCGTGGTTTTTTCTTGCGTTGGGTCGGTGCGGAGGGGGGCGGAGAGAGTGGGAACAGCGAAGTTCGGACTGAACAAGTAGGCGCCTGATAAGGCAGTGCGTCGGGCTACAAGGCGATCGTTCGACACATCCACCATCAGCGTATAACTTTCCCCTAACTCGTTCGACAAGGTGATCTCCGTATTGCAGTCTAACGACACCGTTAGGCTCGCTTGCCATGCATCGGGTGCAAGAACGGTATATTGAAGAGATGATAGGGGGTCCGTAGCGGATTTCGTAAGAGTTGGTTCGGGAGTGGTTCGGGATTTTGGGGTTTTAGATTGAGCATTAGAAACTATGCATTGCCCATTAGAAACTATGCACTGACTATTAGAAACTATAGACTGAGAATTAGAGATGATGCTTGGGGCTTGGGAGATTGGGGATTGAGCTTGGGTGATTATTTGTTGCCATGGGGAGGCGAGGAGGTCGAGCTCGGGGGAGAGGGTTTGGGCAAGATAGTACAAGCCGTTGCGAGATGTGAGCGACAAGTCACGCGGCAAAGTATAAGCACTGCGCCAAACCGTCGGCGGGACGGTGGTGGCATAGTCCCAATTGTTCATCCACGCCATCAAGACATGGCGGCCGTTCGGCGCATGGTCGAAGGTGACACCCGCATAGCAGTCCATGCCTCCGTCGAACCACAATGGATAGTCGCGCGAATCGGGTACGTACATGCCGTTGGCATCGAAAGAGCCCACAAAATACATCATGCCCGAATAGTTGTACTGCCCGCCCGGGTTGGTGGAGAGCAGCAAGACCCACTTGCGCTCACCGTCGACGTCGAACGGAACGAAATCGCAACACTCCCACTGGCCTTGGTTGCAAGCCGCATAGTCGGTGGTGAAAATGCCTCGGAATGCCCATTGGAGGAGGTTCTCGGAAGTCCAAATCTCGATACCGTGTTGGTAGCCGCGCGCTATGCCCATGACATAGCGGCCCGATTGGTCGTCGAAGACCACCTTCGGGTCACGGAACTCGGGCAGGCTGCTCGCCACGACGGGGTTGCCCGCATACTTGGTGAAGGTCATGCCGTGGTCGGTGCTGACCGCAAGGCAAATCTGCTGCGACTCGCCCGCCGCCGTATAGTACGCCAAAATGGCATCAGGGCCGAATCCCGCCCGATTGGCAGTATCCAAAACCGAACAGCCGGAGAAAACGGCGCCCATGTCGTCGGGCGTAAGCACTACGGGCCGCTCCGTCCAATGCATGAGGTCGGTACTCGTGGCGTGGCCCCAAGACATCTCCGCGAAATGTACCCCACCCGCTCCGTTGTGGGAAGGGGTGTACTGGTAGTAGAGATGCCACGTGCTGCCGTCGAAGACAAGGCCGTTCGGGTCGTTCGACCACGCGTGATGCGGGGTGTAATGCACCTGCGGACGGTACTGCTCGGGGCGAGTGGTGGCCGACACAGGGCGGGCGTCCGGCACCACCGTGGTGTCGGGAACGGGCTTCGTGGAGGGACTATCGACCGGCGTAGGGTCGCACGAGGCGAGCGCTACGGCACACAAAAAGGACGAGAAAAGGGCTATACGGGTGTTCATACGGTTTTTATAGTATTTTAGCATAGGGAAAATAGGGCGCGGGTAGGGCGAAGGTTCGGTCTGCCTATACGCAGAGTCGCTTAATACTTCGGCTATGCTTCGGTAATGCTTCGGTAATGCTTCGGTAATGGTTCATGGTGGTCTCGATTCGAACCGAGAGAAATAGGGGGGCGATACGAAGGAGATACGAGTACGAATGCGATGCGATATTGGTTAAAATAGGTTGTTATTTAGGAGAGGTTTGTGGGGTGTTGGGTGGGGAGTTGGGATGTATTCTGTTTTGAGCAGTGGGACAGTTGGGTGAAGTTACTCGATGCGTTGGAGAGGGTTAGTTGAGGGGCTGGAGGAGGTAGGCAACGGCGTTGGAGGCAAGGCGCAGGATGTTGTCCTGATAGATGTTGTTACGCGGGTAGGCACTACGGTCGTCCGTGGTTTCGTAAATGGGAGTAGAGCTATTTTCCCCTGCTGAACCGGTGGAGGTACTTGCGGTAGCCGAGCTTACTTGGCGGTAGGACTTCATGGAGAATTCGCAACCGCCGTTGCCGATACAGAGAATGCGGCCTTGGTAGGGCGTCTGACCCTGACGAGCCTCCCAGATATTCAACTGCGACACCCACGAGGCTTGGCTGTCCCACGTGGCAAGCGGGTAGATACCATAGTAGTCGGTGAGCAGCGTATAGCAAATCTCCTTGCAGGAATCGCGACCCGTCAGCTCCGTCGGGTAGTTGAAGAAGACACAGTTGTGGTCCTCCGTCCATCCCGGCCCCTTGAAACGGATATAGCGGTTGTCGCCCTCGCTATAGACGGTCAGCCCACGGAACAGCGGGTGAGTGGAATGGTCCTTATTGACATACTCCAAGCTGAGCTGCACTGCCATCTGCCAATGGTCTAAGTTGAGGCTCCCCACCCCACAGCCGATAGCGGCCGAATGAGCGGGCGCCGAGAACGTGCCCTCGGGCAGGCGGCCAAGCGTCTCGACAAACGGCACGGCATGCCCCCACAGGATGAGGTTGCCGCCACGACGATACCAATCCGTGATGACGGGAGCGGCCTCAGCCACAACCGACGGCAGGGTCAGCACATCGGACACATTGCCCGTCTCGATATCCCGCAGCCAAAACAAGACGGCAAGTGTGTCGAGGGTGCCCTGACGGATGTCGCCGAAATAGAGGTAGGGGCTATCGGGATAGCGGCTGTGAAACCACAGCCATGCACTCGCCTCGTCGTCGTCGCCGTCGGCCACAAGCTGCTCCGGCGTGGCATACTCGGACAGGAAAGCAACCTGCGTCTCACGCGCCGGCACCAAGACCGAATCGGACGAGATAATGGTATCGGAGGGCGTGGGCGAAGGCGCAGGCGGGTTGACGGACTCGGTGCAAGAAGCCAGCAGACAAGCCAAGCCGAGGCCCAAAACGATAGCGGATAAAAGCCAAGAACGAACAGACATAGATAGGAATTTTAATCGAAGGATTATCAAGCGATTAGCGGGCGTCGCCAAGGCGACCTCCCAACACATCGTAGAGCGTGCCGTCGGGCGATTGAATAAAGAGCCTGCCCGCACGGAGAATCTTGCGTGCCTCACCCGTGGCGGGGGCGGCAGGCGCAACGAGGTCGGTCGTGGCGGGCGTGTAGTGCGTAATCTCGCCCAATCCCCACGCCTGCATGGACTCGATGGTCGCCGTGCCGTTGAGGGCAAAGACCTCGCAGCCGTTGGCCGTATAGTCGTAAGGGAAGACCCGAATGGAGGAGGCGTAGCGGTCGTTGATGAACAGGTCGAGAATCGAGTGGTCGAAATAGACATGGAGCGTGCAGAGGTCACCGTAGTCGAGGCCCGACGGGATAGTGGCACGGTAGACACCGTCGAAGACTCCCGTGTCGTTGGGCTTGCGGCCGATAGTGGTCATATCGACCACCAACTCACGGGTGCGAGGGTCGAGATAGACCTTCATGGCGCCGTAGGAGTTCTTCAGCAGATTGAAACCGACCGCCACCGTATCGACACGGAACGAAAGCTGCAACTCGACGGAACGACCCTCGATAGGCGACAGGCTCTCCGCCCCCGAAAGGGTGAAATCGGTGCGCTGCACGGTCTCCTCGGTACGGAGCGACTGCAGCCCCTCGTAAGGCTTCTGGCAGAGATTGCCGTCGGCATCGAGGCTCAACTCGCGCGGGAAAGAATAGAGATGCGCATAGCCGAGCGTGTAGTTGAGCATGGAAGAGGCACGGTCCGGCACGATACCCAAAGCGAGGGTCTTGCCGCCGTACTGAAAAATAGACGGAGAGAGCATACCATAGCCGTCGCGAGCGAGGCCGGGCAGCTCAAGAGTCTGAGGGTCGGATTGCGAGGGCGAGAAATGGCCGGCCGCATCGATGGTGCCGACCCAATAGAGGGTGCGCACGCCATACGACGTGGAGAGCGGCGTGACGGTAAAGAGCCAACGGCCGTCGCCCATAGGCGTGACGGTGGGCATCTCCCAAAAGTTGCCCGCATCGGCCAACCCCGAAGGCGCAAAGAAGGTGTCGCCGTCGCTCGTCCATTGGCCGTTCTCGTAACGGTGGAGCGTGGCCACGCCCAAGCCGCCCTGCGCACAGCCCACAATGAAGTAGGGCTTGCCGTTGGCACGGAAATAGTACGGGTCACGGAAATCGTCGGGGAAAGGACTGCGAATGGCGGGGGTGCCGAGTTTCTCCCATGTGCGCAAGTCAGCGTCGAGAGGACGGGCGAGCATGAGCTCGCAATGGGAATCGTTGACCGCCGAATAGAGGATATACGGCTCGTTATTGGTAATATCAGGGTCGGAGAATACGCAACCCGACCAGCAGCCCTTGAGGTCGTACGACTCGGAGGGCGCAAGCGCTACCGGCTCCTCCGTCCAATGGCAAAGGTCGGGCGAGGAGATATGCCCCCAATGGAGGCGAGCCATATAGGGACCGTTGCCGTTCTTCTGGAAGAATACATGCCAGCGGCCATTGGCAAAATAGAGGCCGTGCGGCTCGTTGGTCCAGCCCTGCGAGGGCATACCATGGTAGCGAGGACGCATCAAGTCGTGGGAGTAGGCCGAGATAGGTACGGAGAGCTGTACGGAATTGGCGGGCGATGGTTCGGGAGTGGTTCGGGGATCGTCGGTAATGCCCGCGTCGATACGCACCTCGTCGATGATACCGTTAAAGTAGTTGAGCGGGAAAATACCGTCGAGGATTTCGGACTTGCTGCGACCCAACAGGAGCGGCTCTTGGCCAAGCGTGGTTTCCAATCCGCAACGGCGCTCGGCAAGCAGCGTGCCGTTGTCGAAGAGGCGCACCTTCTCCTCGTAGCAATCGACCGTCGCCACAAGATGGTGCCACACGTTGCGAGCAAGCTGCCCCTCGGCCGCACAGACAATCTGCCAACCCGCCGTATAGCAACGGAAACGAAGCCGACCCGTGTCGCTCAACTCGAAAGCAAAGCCCGTATGGAGCGAATCGTTGATATTGCCCACTATACTCGTATAGAGGGGATTGAGAAAGTCAAGCGTAGCGGTGGACATCATGGGATAGGTCTCGATGGCGCACCAAAAAGACACCGTCATCGACAACAACGCCGAATCACGCATATTGGTACTCATGCCGTTGGGACGAATGCCCGTAATCGGCACCTCGATATACGACGAATAGCCGTCGGTACGCCAACCCTCCCCCACGGCGGCGGGGACACTGACCGCGTCCCGCTCGCCATGGACGGCAAAGGATTGCCCGCTGACGGACTCCAAGACACGACCGTCACGCACCTCCAACGGGAGATGGAACTGCGCCGACAGGGAGAATGCTCCGAACAGCAGAGGAACCAAAAACACAATCTTTTTCACTACGAACAAAACTTTTAGGGTATAAACAAAGGGAAGTGGGACACACCGCCCGAGTATGGACAAAGGAGAAAGGGGTTTTACGCCCGATTAGTAGAGCACCTTGCGGCCGTTGACGATATAAAGCGAGCCGTGCTGCATGGCAGCGGGGGCGATACGCTCACCCGTAACGGTATAGACGCCCGACTGCAAAGCCTCAGCCGATGCGGCCGAGAGCGAAGTGGTCGGCGAGGCGGGTGTGAGGAAAGAGAGAATATTGGACGTCAGCAGCTGCACATTGGCAATATAGGTATTGGTGCTGCTGAACTGGTAGGCCGCCAAGCCCATGGCCACGATATGGCCCTGCCACGTGGCATCGGTATGGAAATCGACCAAGCCCGCACCGAAATAGTCGCCAATCTGCCCCCACGTGCCGAGCGCCTCGCAGTTCCAATCGTTCTGGAAATCGTAGAGGCGCTGCACATTGCGGTTGTCGTAATGGGTGTCGCCCTTGCTCTCGTCACGCTGCAAATCCTGCCAAAAACAGTTGTTGTCGGAGCGGACATTGCCAGACATGAGCGCATAGGTCTTCCACGAGAAGCGAGAGAGGTCCTCGGGCAGACCCGCAAAAATGGCGTGGCTGCTATGATCGACCTCCGTCAGGTCGCCATCGATGCCATGCACGGGATTGAGCGTCCAATAGTCGTTCAAATCGGTGCAATTGACATACGCATTGGCCTGATAGGAAGGCGCATAGCCGATACGGCCGATGTTATAGACCAATGTGGTGGCCTGCTTGGAGAAATAGATATTGAGACCCGCCTTGGCGTAGTCGCGAATCCTGATAATGGTGGCGTTGTCGAAACCGAGCGCACCGAGATCGGCACCGACACGGTCGATATGAATCCACAGCACCCGAATGGAGGCGTCGAGGCCGTTGCGGAGCTCGTCCATCGTGACAAAGACGCCCTTGTTCTGCGCTACATAATTCTGCTGAAACCATGTAGCGGCATTGAGCTCTGCATTGGGCTGATAGGTCGTGCCATCGAACTCGACGGACTCGCCGGGGATGTCGGTATAGACGGAGATATTGCCCGGAAGGAGGTAGGCAACCTGTGCGCTAAGCCCCAAAGACAAGAGGGCGAAAGCGATGAAGGAGAAACACTTTTTCATGCTATGTAAATTTGAATGGGTAATAGGTAATTCGTGATTTTGCAATTTGTAATCAGTCGCGGAGATAGTCGAGGATGTTGGCGGTGAGCTTTTCGATTTGGGATTGGTATTGGTTGCCCTCCTGATTCCACTCGTAGCAGCCCAACCCCATAGCGACTATCTCGCCGTGAAAAGTACCTTCGGCACTGAAAAGGACAAAGCCCGGAAAAGCAAACTCCGTATTCTGCCCCCACGTGCCTAAAACGGTGCAATTGGTCGCCAACTCGAAGCCGCGCGTCTTGTCCGACCCTGACGAGAACGTGAACGAGGAGAGATTCCACATACAGTTGTGGTCCTCGTGGTGGCCCGCCGAAGCCATCGGGAAGGTGGTATAGGAATAGCCGTTGTACGAACCGAGCGTGAGGCCGTCGAAGAAACGATGGGAACGGTGGTCGTACGTCTCGCCGATATAGGCGTTGAGCGTCCAAGGCTCGTCGCTCGTGCCGCCGTCGCCGCTGCTGAACTCGTTGGGCGTGTATTGCTCTGCGATACGGCCGATGCCCGCCAAGAGCTGCGTGGCATGGCACGACAGGAACAGACGGCCGCCCTCCTCGCAATACGCACGCAGCGACTGACGGAACGCGTCCTCGTTGAGCCCGCCCGTCAAATGCTGCCAACCGCGACTCAAGCCGACACGGTCGATATGAATCCACAGCGCAGACATCTTGTCCAAATCGAGCGAATCACCGATATGCACGAAGAGCCCCTTGCCCTGCTCGACATAAGCCGTATTGAACCAACGAGCCGCTGCGATCTCATCGTCGTCGGGCAGCTCGTCGATAGTATTGGCGGTCAGCAGATAGCCCACATAGATAGGCGCATCGTACGCGATACGGACCCGAACACTCGCGCCGTCGGACACCAAGCCGTTGCGGAAAAGCACCTTGACGGTATAGAGGATGTCCTTGTTGGGCGTGCAATGGCGAATGACGAAGGACGTGGCGGCCCCCGAAAGCTCGGTGGTCTCGGAGCCGTTCTTGATGACCTGCACGCCACGGACATCGGTGGTGTCGGTCAAGTTCCATGCAAGCGTAACCGTGCGCCCCTCCGCCGTATAGCGGAGATTGGAAGCCTTCGGCAGATTGGCGTTGGCCGCCTCCTGCAACTCGACCCCTCGGCAAGCAGAGAACAGACTCGCCAAACCGAGCAAGGCAGCAAAAAATAGCGTGGTATGTTTCATATTCGGAAAAGAATTAGCGTGTTTTTCATTTGCGGCGGATTACTCATACAAGCCGTCGGCCGTGCGCACCTCGTCGATAGGCGTGGGGAAATAGACCTCATCCGCTGTAAGGCTCGCACCCTTGTAGTAGGAACGAAGCGAGGACTCGGTGTCGTAGTAGTTGTTCATCACCTCGACAACATTGCCCCAACGGCAGAGGTCGAACCAACGCTGCCCCTCCATGGCCAATTCCAGACGGCGCTCCATACGGACAGCCTTGCGGGCATAGTCTTGTGTCCAACCGCCCGACGGATACTCGCCGACCTTGTAGGACGACACCATCGGGTCGACATCGACGGGCGTATAGTAGGCATCGACCGAATTGGCGGCACGGGTACGAATCTGATTGATAATGAGGCGCGCGCCGTTGAGGTCGGTCCCCGTCTCGATAAGCGCCTCCGCCTTGAGGAGCAAGATATCGGCATAGCGAAGGAAGATGAAGTTGAGCGCACTGGCACCCCACGGGAAGCCTTGCACCATATCGCTCGAGGAAGGATCGATAAGCCATTTCTTGCCGGAATACTCGCCGTATGTGTCGTAGGCACGACACCACTTGCGGGTGTAGGTATGGCCGCGGAAAGGCAAGCCGATACGGCCCATTGTGAAGTCGATACGAGGGTCGATATTGCCCTTATAGCTGCCACTCATGGCCTCCGAGGGGGCGACGCTCTCGTCTAGGTAAGGCAGTCCTTCGGCATCGGTACGGAAACAGTTGGCCAAATTCTGCGAAGCCAAAAAGAAATCATCGCCCGTGCCGAAGAGGTTGCCGTCGGAATAGGTGGTGTTGAGCAAGTTGCACCAATTGATTTGACCATAGCCGCTGGTGACGGCACACTGCATGGCGATGATGGACTCGTGCGTGTTGTTGAACGCCACCTTGGACATATCAAGATAGTTGTCGTAGAGCGAATACTTGCCCGACGAGATGACGATATTGGCATACCGGATAACCCGCTGCCAATCGGAGAGTTGCGCACTAATTTTGACCAACAGAGCCGCCGCCGTATAGCGAGAGAAGCGCGCCGGCGTGGGAGCGTCCTCGTTCATCATACCATACGCCTCCTCCAAATCGAGCTGAAGCATACGCAGAATACTGTCCTGCGAATAGACCATATTGCTGACATGGCTCGGATCGTCGTCCATGGTGAAATAGGGCACGTGCTTGAAGATACGCGCCATATCGAAATAGTACCACGCACGGAGAATCTTCAGCTCGCCCATCATTTGGTCCTTGTTGGTGACATTCTCGGCATCCTGCAGCGCCTTCATGGCCTTGTGGGCACGCGTGATGCCATAGAAATTGTTTTGCCACTTGTTCTCGAGGCTGACATTGTCGCTATTGATATTGGCGACCTCCAACTGGTGGATGTTGGACTCCATGGTAACCGCTCCACCGCCCTTGTAGGCATCATCGGAACGGACATCGAATATCCAATTGGTGCTGGGGCCGGCAAAGGCCTCGTTGTTGCCGAAATAGTGCGCCGACAAGCCGGCATAAGCGGACACCAAGAGGCCGTCGATGGTCTCATCGGTCAACTGGTCGGCCGTGAACTGCCCGTAAGGACGGCGGTCGAGGAAATCCTCGCAGGAAGATACGCCCAAAGCAAGCGCAAGAAGGATGGCAATATAAGAATGGTTTTTCATATTAGCAGTCGGATTAGACGGTTTTGCTTAAGATGGTTCGGGACCGGTTCGGGAATTGTCCGTAACGAGTCCGTTTAGAAGGACAGGCTCAGGCCCATCGTAAAGTTGCGGGAACGAGGGTACGGCGCATTATCCACACGAGAGCCGTAGGTGCTGAGCGGCAGCTCCGGGTCGAGCCCCGAATAGCGCGTGAGCGTGAAGATGTTCTCAACTTGAAAATAGACATTCAGCCCCGTGGCGTGGATAGGCTTGCAGACCTTGTCCGGAAAATCGTAGCCCAACTTGATGTACTTCATCTTGAGATAGGAGCCGTCCTCGACAAAATAGGTGGAGAAACGGGTCTCGTTGTTGTCGTCGGTGACGCTGACGGCGGGAATGGTGGTATTGGTAGTCGTCGGTGACGCTGACGGCGGGAATGGTGGTATTGGTATGCTCGGGCGTCCATGCGTTGAGGATGTCCCGCCCTCGGTTGGTACTGCTACCACCGTAACTCATGAAAAGCAACTGCGACTTGGTGCGATTGATGATATCGAATCCCAACTCGGAAGTGAAAAACATACTGAGGCTGAAACCCTTGTAGGCAAAATCTAAATTAAGACCAAGGCTCAAATCGGGATTCGGGTCGCCGATGATACACTGATCGGC
>CAVFIY010000020.1:0-13917 GCA_963622435.1 Bacteroides uniformis
CCACCGACCATAAAGCGAAAAACCACAGATAATGAGATGATTAGACATAAAAATCAACCTCAAACAGCACAAAAATACAACTTTTCTCCCTTTCTCAAGCCACGCCTAAGCCAACCTCAAGCCACCCTCAAGCCAGGAAACCTGCACAATGCCCCACTAACTAGAAAATCTAGCCTATCTAGAAAATCTAGAATGTCTAGCCAATCTAGCCGCCCCGAACATCCGGCAGCCTGGGGGCGTGGGTGTCCCCACCCGCGGCGGTTTGGAACAAACCGTTTGACCATACTGTGGAGGAGTTCTCCACGCAGACAAGTCCAAAGCATAGTCAACTGAGCCTGACGGCTCACCGCGGGTGGGGTGAAGCGGAGGGCAGGTGCGCAAAGCGCACTGAGTGCCCGCAGCGAGCGAAGCCCAGTGGGCTTCACTAGAATTCCTTAGTCCACAACCCACGCCCCCAGGCTGCCGGATGTGCCACGCCCTACTATTTCGCACAAAAAACACGCCTCCTCTTGTGCAATCAAGAAAAAAGTCGTACCTTTGTGCAAGTTTTAAGAGCGGCAAAAAAACTTCGAAAAACGCACCAACCCCACACAACAAAAATACTAATCAACGCACGCAACGCAAGAATACGCACGGTAGTGCGAAAATACACACGAAGTGTGAGAATACGCACGCAGTGCAAGAATACGCACGAAGTGCGAAGATACGCGCATTAGCGCGAAGATACGCACAGCGTGCGAAAATACGCGCGAAAGCGCAAGAATACCTATGAAGAAACAGAATGTCGTAGTGCGCTTTTGCGGCGACTCGGGAGACGGTATGCAACTGACGGGCAACCTCTTCTCCTCGCTGAGCGCGATACTCGGCTACGAAATCTCCACGCTCCCCGACTTCCCCGCAGAGATACGCGCCCCGCAAGGCACGCTGGGCGGCGTATCGGGCTTCCAAGTGAATATAGGCCACGGCGTCTATACCCCGGGCGACAAAGCCGATGTGCTGGTGGCGATGAACGCCGCCGCACTGAAAGTCTGCACCCTGGGCAGTAAGTTCAACCAACCCGACGCGCAGTACTCCGAGGCGGAAGCCCTCTATTCCCGCCACGCCGTGCTGCTCGTCGACACGGACGCTTTCGCCCCAAAAGACCTCGAGAAAGCCCTCTACCACACGGACAACCCCTTTACCGAACTCGGCATCCCCGAGAGCGTGCAGATAGTGCCTATCGCCCTGACGACGCTGACCAAGGAGGCACTGAAGGACTCGGGATTAGACAACAAGGCCGTTCTCAAGTCGCGCAATATGTTCGCCTTCGGCGTCGTGTGCTGGCTGTTCGACCGCCCTATCGACCGCGCGATACATTTCCTGGAGCAGAAATTCAAGAAGAAACCCGCCCTCATTGCGCCGAACATCAAGGTGCTGACGGACGGCTATAACTACGGGCAGAACCTCGCCCTCTCCGTAGCGCAGATACATATCGACTCCACCGACGCCACCGCCCTGCCGCACGGCACTTACACATCCATTGCGGGAAACAAAGCCACGGCGTGGGGGCTAATTGCCGCCGCAGAGAAAGCGGGCAAGCAACTCTTCCTCGGCTCGTATCCTATCACGCCCGCGACGGACATCATGCACGAACTGGCGGGGCGGAAAGATATGGGCGTGGTAGTAGTCCAAGCCGAAGATGAGATAGCGGGCGTATGCACCGCCATAGGGGCTGCCTTTGCGGGCGACCTTGCCTGCACCTCCACCTCGGGGCCGGGGCTGTCGCTCAAGTCCGAGGCAATAGGGCTGGCGGTGATGGCAGAACTGCCGCTCGTGGTAATCGATGTGCAACGCGGAGGGCCCAGCACGGGGCTGCCCACCAAGACCGAGCAGACCGACCTGCTGCAGGCTGTCTATGGGCGCAACGGCGAATGCCCCGTCGTCGTACTGGCGGCATCCACCTCGGCGAACTGCTTCGACTACGCCTACGAGGCGTGCCGTATCGCCCTGGAGAACATGACCCCCGTCATCCTGCTCACCGACACCTACCTCGCCAACGGCTCATCGCTCTGGCGGCTGCCTAAACTCGCCGACCTGCCTGCGATACACCCGCAGTCAGTCCCCGAAGAACTAAAAGGGCATTACAACCCCGCCCTGCGCGACGCACGCAGCGTGCGCTACTGGGCATTCCCCGGCATGGAGGGCTACGAACATCGGAACATGGGGTTGGAGCGGGATGCGGCACGCGGCACTATATCCACCAACCCCGAGAACCACGAGGAGATGATTCGCGCCCGCCAACACAAGATAGACCAGATAGCAGACCGTATCCCCCTGCTGCAAGTGGAGGGGAACACCAAGAGCGACACCCTGCTCGTGGGCTGGGGAAGCACCGAGGGACACCTGCGGGCTGCAGCCAAAGAGATGAACTGCGCCCTCGTGCAGTTCCACTATATCCGCCCCCTGCCGAAGAACACCGCCGAGGTGCTGCACGCCTACCGCCGCGTGGTGGTCTGCGAACTCAACAGCGGACAATTCGCCACCCTGCTCCGCTCCGCAGTACCCGACCTGCACCTCGAACAGTACAACGAGATGACAGGACAACCCTTCAGCGTGGAGAGGATTGTCGAGGCAATTATGAATTAAGAATTAAGAATTAAGAATTAGCAAAGGAATTGACCCGGTTCCTATTGGACTAATTAGACCAATTAGACCAATTAGACTAATAAGCCCAATAAGCCGACCCACGCCCCCAGGCAAGCCCGCAACGCTGCTGAACCCATTAACAACAGAAACAGATAATAAACCAACACCCCTTTCTGCTCTCCCCTCCTTTGAAGGAGGGGGCGGGGGAGGTCCTCTTACTTCAATCCTATGGAATCCACTGCATTTAAGTCTGACCAATATGTGCGGTTCTGCCCCGGCTGCGGAGACCACGCTATCGCCGCTGCGCTCCAAAAAGCCATGGCACAGATAGGCATACCGCCCCACCAAATAGCCGTCATCTCCGGTATCGGCTGCTCGAGCCGTATGCCCCACTACCTCAGCCCCTACGGCTTCAACACCATTCACGGACGAGGAGGCGCGGTCGCCACGGGCGTGAAGACCGCACACCCCGAACTGACCGTATGGCAGATGTCGGGCGACGGAGATTGCCTCGCCATCGGCGGTAACCACTTCATCCACGAACTGCGACGGAATGTGGACCTGAACATCTGCCTCTTCAACAACCGTATCTACGGGCTGACCAAGGGGCAGTACTCCCCCACCTCGCCCCGCGGCTTCGTATCCAAATCAAGCCCCTACGGCACGGTGGAACGACCGTTCATCCCCGCCGAACTGGTGATGGGCGCACGGGGGACTTTCTTCGCCCGCACGCTCGATGTGGATATGCCAACCACGGTGGACTGCATGGTCGCCGCCCAACAGCACCGCGGCGCAAGCGTGATAGAATGCCTGGTGAACTGCGTCATCTTCAACAACGGCACCCACTCGTGGATAGCAGACCGTGAGGAGCGGGCAGACCGCTCTATCGTCCTCCGCCACGGCGAGCGCATGGTCTTCGGCAAGAATAGCGACAAAGGCATCGCCCTCGACTACAGCGCAGGGCTGCTGCCCCGCCTCTGCGTCGTTCCCGCCGACGATGAGCGTGTCCTGACGCACGACGCACACTCCGCCGACCCCACCCTACACCGCATGCTCGCCCTCATGGGGCAAGAGCGATACCTCGATGTGAACACCGCCGACACCAACGACAGCCTGCCCGTCGCCCTCGGCGTGCTGCGGGATGTAGAGGCTGACTGCTACGACCAAGCCGTCCACCGACAAATAGAAAGCGTCCGCTCCACCGCCAAAGTCCACACTTTCGACGAACTCGTCGGGACGGTGGAACAATGGGAGGTCTAATTAAGAATTAAGAATTAAGAATTAAGAATTAGCGAGGGAACGGGGCTGGAGAATTAAGAATTAAGAATTAAGAATTGCAGAGCGGACTACTATAGTTGCTATAGCCGCTATAGTTGCTATAGAAACTATAGCCCCGAACATCCGACAGCCCGGGGGCGTGGGTGTCCTCACCCGCGGTGAGCCGCAAGGCTCAGAGGACTCCACGGTGGACTCCCCCACAGCACAGTCAACCGGCTCTGGAGAGCCGTCGCGGGTGGGGACACCCACGCCCCCAGGCTGCCGGATGTGCATAGTCCAATTGAGCATTCAGCATTGCGCATACGCATTGTCTTCCCTCTTGCACAATTCAAGAAAAAGCAGTACCTTTGCACCCGCAAAAATAAACTACTAACAACCAAACTACGCAACACGCGCCTACGCCACCACGCACAGCCACAACGACGCACAGCAAATCAACGCGAGCGTCAGCGAGCAAGAATACGCACAGCAAGAATACGCGAACGCAGTGAGCAAGAATACGCGAAGCGAAGATACGCACGCAGTGCGAAGATACGCGAAGCGTCAGCGAGCGAAAACACGCGAAGCGAGCAAGCATACGCGAAGCGAAGATACGCGAACGCAGCGAGCGAATATGAAATACAACTGGACATTTGCCAATGTAGGAGGGACGACACGGGTGAAGATACACTCGGGAGAAGATATTCGTCACCTCGGAGAATTAGACCAAAAGATGTGGACCGTCCTCTCCTGCCCCACCACGGGTCTGGAGATTGACGACGAGAGCCTCCAACTCATGGACCTGGACGGCGACGGGAAACTGCGGGTGGTCGAAGTGGTTGCCAACGCCAACTACCTCTGCCAAGTACTACGCACCCCCGACACCCTACTCAAAGGAACAGACGAGTTGGCACTGACCGACATCGCCGACGAGAGCCTGCTCGCCGTTGCCCGCCAAGTGGCAGGGGAGAAGAAGAGCGTCAGCCTCGCCGAGGTCAATGCCGCTATTGCCGCCGTTACGATAGAGGCACAGGCTGCACCCGCCGCCCCCTACCCCGCCGAGGTCATCGCCGCCTACAAAGCCAAGCAAGCCGAGTACGCCGCCTACTACGAGCAGGAGAAACTGCAGAAGATAGGGCTTGCCGCTATCGCCGAGGATACACCCAAGCCCGGTATGACGGAGGAGGAGTTCACGAAGATGGGCAGCACTATTGCCGCCTACGAGAGTGCTGCCGCCGCAGCCAACGACGCCAACGCCGCCGCCCTCGCGGCAGCACAAGCGCAATACCAACCCCTGCGAAAGTTGCTACTGCTGCACCGCGATTTCTACCGCCTGCTGCGCAACTTCGTCACTTTCGAGGACTTCTACGACAAAGAGGCGAACACCCCCGCTATCTTCCAAGCCGGGCGGCTCATCATCGACCAACGGGAGTGCAGCCTCTGTATGCGCGTGAGCGACATGGGCAAGCAGGATGCGCAAGCGGGGCAGAGCGGGATGTACCTCATCTACTGCGACTGCGAGAGCAAGAAACTAGGGAAGAAAATGCAGATAGTCGCCGCCATGACTATCGGCGACATACGCAACCTGCGGGTGGGCAAGAACGCCCTCTTCTACGACAACGCGGGCAACGACTGGGATGCCGTAGTGACGAAGATAATCGACAACCCTATCTCTATCAGCCAAGCTTTCTGGAGTCCCTACCGCAAGTTCGGCAACTGGGTGACCGACCTCATCAATAAGTCGGCAGCCGAGAAAGACACGAAGGCATTCAGCGATGTGACGGCGAAGATACAAGAGAACGCCGCCAAAACCCCGACCGCCGAGGACAAGAGCAAACCGCAGGCATTCGATATTGCCAAGTTCGCCGGTATATTCGCCGCCATCGGTATGGCAGTAGGCTACATCGGCGCATTCTTCACCTCCGTGGTAGGAGGCTTTGCGGCACTCACCTGGTGGCAGGACATCTGCGCCGTACTCGGGCTGCTGCTCGTCATCAGCGGGCCTGCGATGATAATGGCGTGGATCAAACTGCGCAAGCGCAATCTCGCCCCCATACTGAACGCCAACGGCTGGGCAGTGAACGCCGACGCGATAGTAAGCGTCGTCTTCGGCAACACACTGACCCAACAGGCACAGTTCCCGCTCCTCAAACTCATCGACCCGAAAGCCGCCAAGGGGCTTGCCACTTGGAAGAAATGGGTCATCTCGGTGAGTGCCGTCATCGTGGTACTGCTCGGGCTGTGGCTCGGCAACCTGCTCAGTTGGTGCAGATTGGAAAGCCCGCTGCCCTGCTTCCACAAAGAGCAGACGGAGCAAGTGGCAGACACTGCCGAGGCAGTCGCAGTCGAACCCGCAGCAGAGGAGGCTGCCCAATAATGCGCCACACGACTCTTTGGGCAAGAGGCATGGTATGTCTCTTGCTCCTTTTGTTACCGGGGCTGCTCGCAGCCGCCCCCCGCAAACGGGCGAAGAACAAGAAAGCGGCGGTTGAAGAACAAGCGGCGGACACTATCGCCGCCCTGCCTACGGACACCGCAGACCTCTACGAGGGAGAGGGCGACGAGACCCGCTCGCTCGACGAACTGGATGTAGAGAATGTGGGCATCCCCGAATGGCTGCAGACGCATATCGTGGGCGACACGCTCTATGTGGGCTGCGCAGAAGATATGCTGCCCCGAAGACTGATAGTTGTTACGGCAGACGGGGAGTGCCTCTATAAGTTAATGCCTGCGGCGCAACTGAGCCTCTCGGACATGGAACACCCCGCAGACAGCCTATACCGCCACATCTGGACGAGTGCGCATGTCAACCCCTACAAGACCCCTATCGACTCGCTCACGGATAGCATACGCATAGACATGCGGGGCTACTGCATGCCCGTACACCTGACGCACACCGACTCCACGGCAGACAGACCCATGCGGGGCTACACCACCTCGAAGTTCGGCTTCCGCCGCTACCGCTTCCACTACGGGACGGATGTCAAAGTACAGATAGGCGACTCCATTCACGCCTCGTGGGACGGGCAAGTGCGTATCGTCGGCTGGGACCCCAAAGGGTACGGCTACTATGTTGTCATCCGCCACCCGAACGGCTTCGAGACCGTCTATGGACACCTCTCCCGCCCGCTCTTCGACGAGGGCGAACCGATATACGCAGGCGAGGTACTCGGCTTGGGGGGTAACACGGGGCGCAGCACGGGAAGCCACCTGCACTACGAGATACGCTACCTGGGCAACGCCATCAACCCCGAACTGCTGATAGACTTCGGTGCGAACCGCCCCCGCTACACGGAGGAGTACCTTATTACAAAGAAAGGCACCTACGGACACAGCACAGAACTCAAAGCCATACAGCAAGCCCAATACCACCGTGTGAAACAAGGCGACACCCTCGGCGGCATCGCCCGCCGCTACCACACCTCGGTGGGCGCACTCTGCCGACTGAACCACATCAAGGAAACCACCCTCCTGCAGATTGGGCAGAGGATAAGGGTGAGGTAATTAAGAATTAAGAATTAAGAATTAAGAATTAGCAGGGGAACTATAGTTGCTATAGCCGCTATAGATGCTATAGCCCCCATTAACAACTATACCATGAAAAAACACACCATTCTGCTGTTGGGCGCGGTACTATGCGCACTCGGCACACAAGCACAAGTAACCACCGTCCCCGCTATCGTACAGAAAGGCTACACGGGAGAGGTGACGATCGTCTTCAACCCCAACGAGGGCAGCAAAGGCATGGCAAAAGCCACTGCCTGCTACGCCCACACGGGCATTACCTACGGCGGCAAGTCGTGGCAGAAAGCCCCCACCTGGCGCGGCGGGGAGTCCAAATACAAGATGACCAAGAACGCCGACGGCAACTGGGAACTGAAGATAACACCAAACATGTACGCCTACTACGGTGTGCCGAGCGACACGGAGATAACGCAACTCTGCTTCGTCTTCAACGACGGCCCCAAGGGAGAGTTGGAGGGCAAGACCAAAGACGGGGGCGACATCTTCGTTGACCTGGCGGAAGCAGGACTGGCGGCTTCGATAGAGACCTCCATGACCGAGATAAGCAGCCAAGGCAGTATCATCACGCTCAAAGGCGTGGCAACCCAAGAGGCGACACTCACCCTCTCGCTCAACGGCAAGACCCTGCGAACCGCCACCGGCACAAGCCTCTCCTACACCGCCACTCTCTGGGACGCACGGAACTACACTTTCACGCTGACCGCCACTGCCAACGACAAGACGGCTACCGCTACCGCCTCCACCTGCGTACCTGCTGCACCCGTGCGTAAGAACCGCCCGACGGGGGTCGTGAACGGCATCTACTACAACGCCGACGACGCTACGGAGGTAACACTCTGCACCTACGCTGCGAGCAAGACCGAGCCGGCACAACATGTGTTCGTCGTCGGGGACTTCAACGACTGGACTATCAGCAACGACTACCAACTCTACCAAGCCACGGACAGTGCCTACTTCTGGACAACCCTCACGGGGCTGACCCCGCAAAAGGAATACGCCATGCAGTATGTCGTCATGCGGGCGGACGGGGAGATAAAATACATCTCCGACCTCTACTCGGAGAAACTGCTCCACCCCGACGACCAATACGAGCCGCGCACCCTCGACCCCGACCTGATGCCCTATCCCGAGAAGGGACAAGGCTATGTCACGGTACTGGAGACGGGCAAACAGCCCTTCGCCTGGTCAGACGCCACACTGAACTTCAAACGCCCGGACAAGAACAACCTCATCATCTACGAACTGTGGGTATATGACCACACGCCCGCTCGTTCGATAGCGGGGCTGATGGAGCGGCTGGACTACCTGGAGAACCTCGGTGTGAACGCCGTGGAGTTGATGCCCGTCAACGAGTTCGACGGCAACAACAACTGGGGCTACTCGCCCAACCACTACTTCGCCCTCGACAAAGCCTACGGCACACCCGAACAGTTGAAGACATTCATCGACGCCTGCCACCAACGGGGCATCGCCGTCATCCTCGACATGGTATTCAACCACGCCACGGGGCTGAACCCGATGAACAAACTCTACCCCTACGGGACGGACTTAAAGGAGAACCCGTGGTTCAATGTGACCGCACCGCACCCCGACAATGTCTATGAGGACTGGAACCACGACTTCGTCCCCACCCACACGATGTTCACCCGCGTACTGCGCTACTGGCTGACGGAATACAAGATAGACGGCTACCGTATGGACTTGAGCCACGGGTTGTGCGGGGAGAAATACAACGCCGTGGAGAACCTAAAGGACTACTACACCAACGGCGTACAGGCGGCATCGAAAGACGCATACTTCATCCTCGAACACTGGGGAACGAACATGAGTACAGACCGCCCGAAACTGGTGGAGGCAGGCATGCTCTGCTGGCAGAACACCTGCAACGCCTACGAGCAGACGGCAATGGGCTGGCTCAAAGACGGCGACGGTCTCGGCGATGCGAACAAGGACGGCTATGTGTCCTACTCGGAGAACCACGACGAGGAACGGGCGTTCTTCAAGGCAAAGCAATGGGGCAACGGGGATATACAGACCGACGAGCAGGTGCGCCTCGGGCGTGTGCCGCTCAACATGGCATTCCTCACCCTGCTCAACGGCTCGCACCTCTTCTACCACTACGCCGAACTCGGCTTCGACTACTCCAAATTCCAGAACCGCTACGGGCAGTGGGGTACGGACGGCAAAGAGGCATACGGCATAACGGCGGATGTACAAGAGGAAGTGAAGATGCAAGTCAAGTACCGCCCCGAGCAGGCAGGCTGGTTCAGCCAAGGCTCGGCGCGTATGCAGGCATACCAAAAGACGGCACAGGCAATCCAACTGCGTACCCGACTGCTGCCCGATGTCTTTGCAGGCAACCCGACAGCAGCCGACCTCGGGAGCGGGAAGAGCGTGCGCTCGATACAGTGGGGTGCAGATGTATATGTAGTAGGCAACTTCTCCGCCACTGCCGCAGGGACAGCCACTCTCCCCGACGGCACTTGGTACGACTACTACGCCGACGGGGCGAAAGAGGAGCAGCATACAATCACGCTCCAACCGGGGGAACTGAAGATATACACGGGCAAGCAGGTGCGCCTACCAAGCGTGCCAAACGGGTATGACTTCGAAACCGCCATCGACGAGATTACGGACACATCGACTGCCCCAAAGGCACAAAAAATACTCCGCAACGGACAGATATACATCCGCCTCGGGAGCGTCTGCTACGACCTCATGGGGCGGGTAGTCCGCACGGAATAGCGAACACTATGACCATTACCATCGACAAGAACTCAGGGTTCTGCTTTGGCGTTACGAGCGCCATCCGCAAGGCAGAGGAGGAACTCCGACAAGGGGAACTCTTCTGCCTTGGCGATATAGTACACAACGGGCAAGAGGTGGCACGCCTCGCCGACCTCGGGCTGGAGACCATCGACTACGACGACCTGCGCACACTCCACCATGTGCGGGTACTACTACGGGCGCACGGCGAACCGCCAAGTACCTACCGTATCGCCGCCGAGAACGGGATAGAGATAATCGACGCGAGTTGCCCCGTCGTACTGCACCTGCAGAAGCGCATTCGGGACACCTACCAACGCATACGCGAGGCGAACACCGACGGGCAGATAGTCATCTTCGGGAAGAAAGGACACGCCGAAGTCATCGGGCTGCAGGGACAGACCAACGACACCGCCATCGTCGTGGAGAAAGCAGACGACTTGGCGCAGATAGACTACAGCCGTGCAGTCTATCTCTTCTCACAGACAACCAAGTCGGTCGAGGAGTTCCACGCCCTCGTAGATGCCATTCAGAGCCGCATGGCAGAGGGCGTACCCTTCGAGTGGCACGACACTATCTGCCGCAATGTAGCAGGGCGAGTGGAGAAGATACGCGCCTTCGCCGCCGCAAACGACATAGTCATCTTTGTAGGCGGACAGAAGTCCTCGAACGCAAAAGTACTGTTCCAACACTGCCAAGAAAGCAATCCTCGCACGGTTTTTGTAAGTAGTGAAGAAGACCTGACACCTGACATCCTGGCAGCCTGCCACGCAGCAGACAGAGTGGGCATCTGCGGAGGCACATCCACCCCGCTGTGGCTCATGGAACGAGTTCAATTAAGAATTATGAATTAAGAATTAAGAATTAAGAATGAGGAATGGGTGCAATTAGGAATTAAGAATTAGGAATTAGAAATTAGAAATTAGGAATGGACTTCCCTGTTCTTACCCTGATGTTACCCTGATGTTAGGACTGTTTTGCAGGGAGGATGCAATGTGGATGCAAGGAGGATGCAATTCTTAATTCGTAATTCTTAATTCATAATTAGACAAAAATTCTTAATTCATAATTAGAAACGGGAATATATAAAACTAAATCATAACAATGGAGTACAAAATTAACACGATTGGGGTATTCACCTCGGGAGGTGATGCACCGGGAATGAACGCTGCGGTTCGCGCCGTAACACGCGCCGCAATCAGCAACGGAATCAAAGTAAAGGCTATCTATCGAGGCTACAAAGGCTTGATAGACGACGATATAAAGGAGTTCACCACACAAGATGTGAGCGACATCATCCAACGAGGCGGCACTATCATCAAGTCCGCACGCTGCATGGAGTTCAAGACCCCCGAGGGACGCAAACAGGCATACGATAACCTCGTCAAAGAAGAGATAGATGCACTCGTAGCCATAGGCGGCGACGGCACTTTCACGGGAGCGCGTATCTTCGCCCAAGAATACAATGTACCTATCATCGGTATCCCCGGCACGATAGACAACGACCTCTGGGGTACAGATACCACCATAGGCTACGACACAGCATTGAACACTATCATGCACTGCGTTGATATCCTGCGTGATACAGCATCGTCCCACGAGCGTGTCTTCCTGGTAGAAGTCATGGGACGCGATGCAGGCTTCCTAACACTGAACGCTGCCATTGCCGCCGGTGCAGAGGCAGCCATCATCCCCGAACGGGCAACTATCATGGAGCAGATAGAAGCAGCCATTGGTCAAGGACGGCGCAAGAGCAAGAACTCGAGTATCGTACTGGTACAAGAACACGCCATCGAGGGCGGAGCAAATGCAGTAGCCAAACTAATTGCCGAAGCACACCCCGAATACAGCCCGCGCGTGACTATTCTCGGACACCTGCAACGCGGAGGCTCACCTACTGCAGACGACCGTATCCTCGCCTCCCGTATGGGTATAGCCGCCATACAAGCCCTACTCGAAGAGCAACGCAGTATCATGGTCGGCATACAGAACGACGAGATAGTCTATGTCCCCATGGTCAAAGCCATTAAGGAGAAGAAAGATGTCAAAGCAGACAAGTGGGACGCACTGAAAATACTCTCGATCTAATTAGGAATTACTCCTAATTAAGAATTAAGAATTATGAATTAAGAATTATATGCTCAATAGGATAGGCTAATTAGGAATTAGAAGTCCCGTAGGCATATAAATATAGTTAGAGCGGAGACCTCGAAAGAGGTTTCCGCTCTAACTATATAGGGAGATATTACTTGAAGCCGAAGACGAAATAGACTGCCAAGACGAGGCAGAGGGCGGCGACCAGATGGTTCCAACGCAGCGTCGTATGGAACGCCACCGCACTAAATACCACAAACACCGTCAGCGTAATAACCTCCTGAATTACTTTGAGTTGCATCAGAGAGAAAGGTCCACCGTTCCCCTCAAAGCCCAACCGATTGGCAGGCACCTGCAGGCAGTACTCAAAGAAGGCAATACCCCACGAGAGGGCAATAACAGCGATGAGCGGCAGTTCACGAAACCAAGCGAACTCGCCCATCTTAAGATGACCATACCACGCCAAAGTCATAAAGACATTGGAACAGATAAGCAACAGAATTGTATAAAGACCATTCATTGTAAGAAAAGATATTTAGTAACGCATTAGGAAAGAATAGGAGTAACCGGTACACTGTATATGAGCAGTTTTACACGCAGCAATGGGACTAACGCAGTTTCTCTTTAACAACCGCATTCCACATCGACTCACGCACATTGGGATTGAGAGCCTCCAACTCGTGGAGCAAGTTCTTCACCGTCGCACGGCTGCTCTCTTTCTCAAACGGACAGAGTTTAGGCTGCTTATGGTACGCCCGCAATGCGGCATAACACACCAAATCCCGCTCGTCGATAAGGCACAGGGGGCGTATCAGTTCGAGGGGCATCTTGTCCATCGGGAGCGAGGGCAGAATCGTACTGAAAGACCCCTGGAAGATAAGGTTCATCAGCAGTGTCTCGACTATGTCATCCTGATGATGCCCGAGGGCAATCTTGTTGCAGCCCAACGACTGTGCCGTCTCGAACAGGGCTTTGCGGCGATACCACGAGCAGAGGAAACAGGGGTCTTTCGCCTTCTGCTCGGCACTATCGGGCAGGGGTTTAATTGCAGTATCACGGACTTTGAAAGGCACTTGCCACTCTCCGCAGAAGTCCTCCAAGTAAGACAAATCGGACTGATAGGCACGCTCTTGCACCCGAATATGAACAGCAGTAACACGAAAGCGGGGAACGAATATCTGCGCACGACGACCAAGGAACTCTACCAGTGCAAGGCTGTCTTTACCGCCGCTCAACCCAATCAGGATATGGTCACCGTCCGCAATGAGCGAATAGTCGGCACACGCCTTGTGGAAACGCTTCGTCAGACGCGCACGCAGGCGGGCAAGTTCTTGTTCTTCGGGAGAAAGAGAAGACGACATAGGCAATTTGTAAGTGTATAAGTGTGTAGATTTGCACAGGCGCAAATGAGTATATTTGTCTGCGCAAGGGCATAAATGAGGGTACAAAGGTACGAAAAAGAGCGCAAGAAAAGGAGGATAGAGAAGAAAAATGCACTTTTTCCGCACTTTTTTCACTGAAAAATTTGGTATATCGAAAAAAAGCAGTACCTTTGCACCCGCTTTCGAAAAGGAAGTATGTGGTCTTCTACATTTTGCGGCAATAGCTCAGTTGGTAGAGCACGACCTTGCCAAGGTCGGGGTCGCGAGT
>CAVFIY010000021.1:0-13865 GCA_963622435.1 Bacteroides uniformis
CCCCGAACCGCTGAAGCCGATTGCGATCGACGAGCCGACGATGTCGATGGTATTCACGATTAACGACTCGCCGTTCTTCGGAAAAGACGGTAAGTTTGTGACAAGCCGCCATATTCAGGACCGCTTGACCAAGGAATTAGAGAAGAACCTCGCCCTGCGTGTGGAGCGCGGACTGACGGAGAACTCGTGGCGTGTGTACGGGCGTGGCGTGCTGCACTTGAGTGTGCTGATCGAGACCATGCGCCGTGAAGGCTACGAGCTGCAAGTGGGACAACCGCAGGTGATAATCAAAGAGATAGACGGCGTGAAATGCGAGCCGGTGGAGCAACTAACGGTGAATACGCCGGAGGAATGCTCGGGTAAGATTATCGAGTTTGTGACGATCCACAAAGGCGAAATGGTGAAGATGGAACTTGTGAACGACCGTATTCACTTGGAATTTACCATTCCTTCGCGTGGTATCATGGGTATGCGTACATACGTAATGAACGTCAGCGCCGGCGAGGCTATCATGGCACACCGTTTCCTGGAGTATCAGCCGTATAAGGGCGAAATGCCGACCCGTATCAACGGCTCGTTGATTGCCATGGAAGGCGGTACGGCCTCGGCATACGCACTCGACAAGTTGCAAGACCGCGGGCGGTTCTTTATCGACCCGGGAGAGGAAGTATATGCAGGGCAGGTCGTCGGCGAGAACTCCAAGGAGGGCGACATCGTCATCAACGTGGTGAAAGCCAAGAACCTGACCAACATGCGTTCGAAATCGGCTGACGACAAGGCTGTCCTGCCACCCGCTGTGAAGTTCAGCTTGGAGGAGGCACTGGAGTACATCAAAGGCGATGAGTATGTGGAGGTTACGCCGCACTACATGCGTCTGCGCAAAATCATCCTCGACGAACTCGAACGCAAACGCGCAAATCGGTGATTGGAGTTTATGCGTTGATAAGTTTATGGGTTTATGCGTGGTTGAATAAGTTGAAAAAGTTTAGGAGTTTAACCAATTAACTAATTCAACCAATTAAACCACCTATAAACTCATAAACGGATAAACCAATAAACTCATAAACGGATAAACCAATAAACCCATAAACGGATAAACTAATAACACAACAATATGCAAATTAATCAATCCGAAATCAAGGATTTGCAGGGCGTACTGACACTCACTATCGAGCCTGCAGATTACCAAGATGCTGTTCAGAAAGAACTGAAACAAATCCGCCAAAAGGCGAATATCCCGGGTTTCCGTCCGGGTATGGTGCCTGCATGTCTGGTCAAGAAGATGTACGGCAAAGGCATTCTCGCCGATGTACTGAATAAGACCGTAGGCGAGCAATTGAGCAAGTATATTACTGATAATCAGTTGCAAGTGCTGGGCGACCCGCTTCCGAATAACGAACTGACCCCCGAGATGGACTTGGAGAACCAAGACACCTTCACTTTCGCGTTCGACTTCGCCGTAGCCCCCGAGTTCAATGCCAACCTGACCGCGAAGGACAAACTCACCCACTATACCATTACCGTTACCGACGAGATGGTGGACAACCAAGTGAAGTCCTACGCCGAGCGTTTCGGCGAATACACCGAGGCAGACGAGGTTAAGTCGGGCGATGTGCTGAAAGGTCTTCTCACCGAGCAGAAAGAGAACGGTATCGTTAAGGAGAATGCAATGCTCAACCCCGAGTATATGCAGGATAAGGAGCAGGCAAAACTGTTCGAGAACGCCAAGAAAGGCGATGTCATCACTTTCAACCCCACCAAGGCGTACGGCAACGAGACCGAGGTGGCTTCTATGTTGGGCTTGAAGAAAGAGGAGGTCGCAGGGCTTACATCCGATTTCACTTTCGAGATACAGACTATCTCTCGCCACGAGGCAGCCGCTATCGACGGCGAGTTGTTCGCCAAGGTCTATGGCGAGGACGCCGTGCAGAACGAAGCAGAGTTCCGTGCCAAGGTCAAGGAGGAGATTGCTCAAAGTATGGAGGAGGACGCCAAGTATAAGTTCGGACTCGATACCAAAGCGGCTATCATACAGAAGATGGAGGGGCTTACCTTCCCCGATGCGTTCCTCAAACGCTGGGTGCTTGCCACCAACGAGAAGATGATCCAAGAGGAGTTGGATAAGGACTATCCCAAGATGCTCGAGGAACTCAAGTGGCACTTGGCAAAAGACCAACTCATGAAAGAGTACAAGATTGATGTCAATAAGGACGAGGTCAAGGCGTATGCCAAAGAGGTGGCTCGTATGCAATTTATGCAATACGGCTTGATGCACATCGACGACAAGTACCTCGACTCCTATGCCGAGGAGATGTTCAAGAAAGAAGACCAACTCCGCGGTATCATCGAGCGTGTGGCAGAGAACAAGATTTACGACGCGCTCAAGGGCGTAGCCAAGATCGAGGAGAAAGCCATTTCGCAAGAGGACTTCGGCAAACTGTTCGCCTAACTCCCCAATACGGAAATAGTACTAACCAAATAAGATAATAAGATGAATATCAAGGTCAGTAATGTGAATCAACCTCAGTGGAAAGAGGTGAATGTACATGCTAAACTGCCGCAGAACCTAGCCAAGTTGCAGGAAATCGCGTATAACCTGTGGTGGGTATGGAATGCCGACGCAAAGAACATCTTCCGTTACATCGACAACGACGCATGGCATCGTGCGCAGTCCAACCCTATCGTGCTGCTCAACATCATCAGTTACGAGCGTATGGTGGAGTTGAGCAACGACAAGGAGTTTATGCTGCAACTCGACCGTATCTATGCCGACTTCCGTAAGTACATGGATACGCCTAAGGACACCAAGAAGCCGTCCATCGCCTATTTCTCTATGGAGTACGGCTTGAGCCATGTGCTGAAGATTTACTCCGGTGGTCTTGGCGTTTTGGCGGGCGACTACCTCAAGGAGGCTTCCGACTGCAATGTCGATATGACGGCTATCGGTTTCCTCTATCGCTATGGTTATTTCACACAGACCCTCTCGCCCGAAGGGCAGCAGATTGCTAACTACGAGGCGCAGAACTTCAGCAACCTGCCTATCACGCAAGTGAAGAACGAGGACGGCACGCCGTTCGTTGTTGAGGTGCCGTACCCGGGTCATATCGTCTATGCTTACTTGTGGAAAGTGGCAGTGGGTCGTATCAACCTCTACCTGCTCGATACCGACAACGAACTCAACTCCGATTGGGATCGTCAGATTACCCACCAACTCTATGGTGGCGACTGGGAGAACCGTATCAAGCAAGAGATTCTGCTCGGTATCGGTGGTGTGCTTGCGCTCAATAAGTTGGGCATCAAGAAAGATGTTTACCACTGCAACGAGGGACACGCCGCTCTGATGGGGCTGCAGCGTATGGTTGACCTCGTCCAGGGTGAGGGGCTTACCTTCAACCAAGCCAAGGAGGTCGTTCGTGCGAGCGGTCTTTATACCTGCCACACTCCCGTTCCCGCAGGACACGACTATTTCGAGGAGGGCTTGTTCTATAAGTATATGAACGAGTATGCGGGCAAACTCGGTATCGAGTGGCACGACCTCATCGGTATGGGGCGTCAGAACCCCGACGACAACAACGAGAAGTTCTCTATGTCCGTCTTCGCCCTCAATACCTGCCAGGAGGCAAACGGTGTATCGTGGCTGCACGGTGAGGTGAGCAAGAAGATGTTTGCTCCCGTATGGCCGGGCTATTTCCCCGAGGAGTTGCATGTCGACTATGTGACCAACGGTGTTCACATGCCGACTTGGGCTGCCAGCGAGTGGAAAGCAGTCTATCAGAAGTACTTCCCCATCGAGTGGTGGGACAATCAGTCCGACCCCGAGATGTGGAAAGCCTACAACGACATCCCCGACGAGGAGATTTGGGCTACCCGTACTTTCCTTAAGAATAAACTGATTGATTATATCAAGGAGAAGTTCCGTGACGATTGGATGAAGAGCCAGGGCGACCCTGCGCGTATCGTCCGTGCGCTCAACGAGATGAACTCCAACAACCTCATTATCGGTTTCGGGCGTCGTTTCGCTACCTATAAGCGTGCGCACTTGCTCTTCACCGACCTCGACCGCCTCGACAAGTTGGTTAATAACCCGAACTACCCCGTACAGTTCTTGTTTACGGGTAAGGCACACCCCGCAGACGGTGCAGGGCAAGACCTCATCCGTCGTATCATCGAGATTAGCCGTATGCCGCAGTTCTTGGGCAAGATTATCTTCTTGGAGAACTACGATATGCGCCTTGCCAAACGCCTTATCAGCGGTGTCGATATCTGGCTCAATACGCCGACCCGCCCGCTTGAGGCTTCGGGTACAAGTGGCGAGAAAGCCCAGATGAACGGTGTCCTCAACTTCTCTGTCTTGGACGGTTGGTGGTACGAAGGTTATGTCAAGGGAGCAGGTTGGGCGCTTACCGATAAGCGTACCTACGAGAACCAGGCGCACCAAGACCAACTCGATGCCGCTACTATCTACCAGATGCTCGAGGACGAGATTATCCCGCTCTACTATGCCAAGAACTCCAAAGGCTATTCGCCCGAGTGGATACAGACGATCAAGAATTCGGTTACCAAGATTACGCCGCGTTTCACCACCAAGCGTATGATGGACGACTATTTCGATAAGTTCTATAACAAACTCGCCAAGCGTCATGCCCTGCTTGTTGCCGACAACTACAAGGTGGCAAAGGACATCACGGCATGGAAAGAGAATATCGTGGCACACTGGGATGAGATCGAGGTGCTTAAGGCAGACCTGCCCGAACTCGGCACTCCCAATGTGGGCGAGAAAGCACTTGTTTCTGTCGAACTCGATACCCACAACTTGAACGATAAGGGTATCGGTGTCGAACTCGTTGCTATCCGTACCTCGACGCACAATAACGATAAGTTGTACGAGGTAGAGCCGCTCAAGTTGGTTAAGGCAGAGGGAAGTCATCTCTATTTCGAGACTACTTACCAGTTCGACTATGCGGGCGGTATGAAGTTTGGTCTGCGTATGTATCCGCAGAACGACCTCCTGCCCCACCGTATGGACTTTTGCTATGTCCGTTGGCTCTAATCCCGTTTAATCCCGCACTGTAAGAAGCACCCTACTCCCGCCGTGGCAGGGGTAGGGTGCTTCTAAAAAGTAACTATATTCGGCAGAGGCTGCCTGACCCGTAAAAAGTCAGACAGCCTCTGCTGTTTTTTGTCCCGTCCCGCTTCGCTATGCCAGGTAAAGGCGTATGTTGCGGTCGCGCAGCGTGGTCGCCATGCCTTGCGGCAGCCCGTTGTCGGTCACAATGGCTTGTATCTTGTCCACATCCACGATGTGGCAGAAACTCCGTTTGTTGAATTTCGACGAGTCGAATACGGCAATCGTCTGTTGCGCCCGTTCTATCATGGCTTGGTTGAGCATCGCCTCCTCGAGGCTGGGCGTGGAGATGCCCTCTTCCAGTGAAAACGAATCCACTCCCAGGAAGAGTTTGTAGTTTGAGAAGTTGTTGAGCGTATTGAGGGCGAGAGGTCCCACGGTGGAGTGGCTATTGATGCGCACATGCCCGCCCAGTATGATGACCGTGAACCGCTTGTAGCGCATCAGTTCCGTGGCGATGTTCATTGCGTTGGTCAGTATGGTCAGGTTGTTGAAGCGGTCGAGATTCTTGGCTATCTCGAGCGTGGTCGTGCCGGAGTCGAGCATGATGTTGTCGCCCTCCTCGATGAGTTTGGTTGCCATAATCCCGATTTTCTCTTTCTCCCGGAAGTTGAACATCCGCTTCTGCCCGATGGCGGTGTCCTCGTTCGGATTTCCCACGGGGCAACGGATCGCCCCGCCCCGTGTGCGGATGAGTAACTTTCGATTCTGTAGCACGGTAAGGTCTTTCCGAATGGTTACTTCCGATGTGCCGAGTGTCTGGCTCAGTTCCGTTACGGATACTTCGTTTCGTGTGCCTAACAGATTGAGAATCATGGCACGGCGACCTTTCGCCGACGATGTGGTAAGGGTGGTCATACGAGCGTGTTTTTGTAGGTTGATAGAGGGGCGTCTTTCGTTGCGAAAGACGCCTTGCTTTCGTTTGCGCTACAAAAATACATCCTTTTTTCGATACTTACAAAACCTTTCGAAACAACGCCTTGTTTCGAAACCTTTCAAAACGGAAAGTGGAAGAAAAGTGTAGTTGTATCTTGCTGATATTCAGTATATTAAATACCCCCCCCCCATAAATATGTTTTTCAACATATAAGATGGCAGAATTATTGTTGCGCGGAAGTTGTAATTTTGCGCCGTCAAGAGACAATGAGGGACGATAACAACCCCTCCGAATTAGGAAATCTAACTTATTTATCACGATGGATATATTCACGCACAAAGAGATTCTTCAACAGCCTGCTGTTTGGTTAAAGGAGTACAATGCATTGGTGGCGCAGAAAGAAAGCATACAAGCCTTTCTTGCGGCATATAAGACCGCCGAAACGGATATAGTATTGACGGGAGCCGGCACTTCGGCTTTCATTGGCGATGCCATTGCCCCGGTGTTGCGCCGTGAGTGGGAGAATGTGCGTGCGGTGGCAACCACCGACCTCGTGACCAACGCCGCGAACTATCTCGACCCGCAGAAGCCGTTGCTTCTCATCAGCTTCGCCCGCTCGGGGAACAGTCCCGAGAGTGTGGCGGCGGTCGAAATCGCCAATCGCCTCTGCCCGCAGATAGCGCACATCTATGTTACTTGCAATCGCAACGGTCATTTGGCAGCCACGGGCAAGGCGGACAATGTGCTGACGCTGCTCCTGCCCGACGAGACGGACGATAAGAGCCTGGCGATGACGAGCAGTTTCTCTACCATGTTGCTCACTTGCCTGATGTTGAGCCGTATCGACACCATTGAGGGCGAGAAGCAGGCGGTGGAGCATACGGCAGCCAATGCGCGGACTATCATCGACGAGTATGCCGATGCGCTGCAGCAGATTGCCTCCCGTCCTTTTGAGCGTGCGGTGTTCTTGGGTTCGGGGCCTATGAAAGGTATCGCCGAGGAGTGTCACCTCAAGTTGCAGGAACTGACCGACGGCGCCGTCGTCTGCAAGTTCGACAGCTTCCTGGGCTTCCGCCACGGGCCCAAGGCAGTGGTCAACAACCGTTCGCTGGTGGTCTATCTCATGCACGACGAGGAGAGCATCCAACGCTACGAGCGCGACTTGGTGCAGCAGGTCAACGCCAATAATAAGTTGGTGGCACAGGTCATCGTCATTGCGGGCAAGCGCGTGCATGTCGAGGGCGTGAGCGAAGACCTGCAGGTGGTCATGCCCTACGGCAGCGGCGACACGAGTATCTACGGACTGCTCCCCTATGTGCTGGTCGGGCAGTTGCTGGGCTACTACACCTCGCTCGCCCACGGCTTGAACCCCGATACCCCCTCCGTGTCCGGCAATATCAGCCGTGTGGTGGAGGGCGTGAAAATCTACCGCTAACCCCTTTTCTTTGTTAAACCATTCAAACTTATATAACTATGCCTAAGACAGAGAATATACTCCGTGTCATGGAGGAACTGAAACAGAAGACGGGTGTGCCTCGCACGCTGTTTGCCGCATGCCCTAACTCCTTGTCCGTTATCCGCGCCTCTTTCCGTGCGGCGAAGCGCAATAATGCCCCTATCTATTTTGCCACTACGCTCAATCAGGTCGATTGCGACGGCGGCTATACGGGCATGACCCAGGCGGAGTTCACCAAGGTGCTGCGTCGTGAGGCGGAGGCGGTGCATTATACGGGGCAATATGTGGTTGCTATCGACCACGGCGGCCCCTGGTTGAAGGACAAGCAGTCCATCGAGCGTTGGGACACCGAGCGTGCCATGAACGGCGTTAAGCAGTCCTACGAGGCGGCTATCCTTGCGGGCTACGACCTCATCCATGTCGATCCGACGGTGGACATATTCCTCCCCAAGGGCGAGATTATCAATATCCATGTGGTGGCAAAGCGCACGGTTGAGTTGATTCTCCACGCCGAGAACTTCCGTAAGGCGCACAACATCGCCCCGATCTCCTACGAGGTCGGCACCGAGGAAGTCCATGGCGGTCTGGCAGACCCTACTACTTTCGATACTTTCCTCCACGATTTGAAAGCGGGTCTGGCAGAGGTCGGCTTGGCGGATGTATGGCCGTGCTTCATCGTCGGCAAGGTCGGAACGGACTTGCATACCACAACTTTCGACCCCGAGGTGGCGCGTAACCTGACGGCAAAGGTGCGTCCCTACGGCAGTTATATCAAGGGGCATTACACCGACGATGTGAGCAACCCCGAGGAGTACCCCCTGTCGGGTATGGGCGCAGCCAATGTCGGCCCCGAGTTCACGATGAACGAGTACGACGCGCTTGTCGAACTCGAGGAGGAAGAGAAAGCCCAATTCGAGGCGGGCAAGGTGGCACAGTTGAGCCGTATCACCGATGTCCTTTGGCAGAAAGTCTATGAGTCCGGGCGTTGGAAGAAGTGGCTGCACGGCGAAGAGGTGGGCAAAGACCTTAAGGAGATTGCTCCCGACCGCCAACTGTGGCTCGTCAAGACCGGCTGCCGCTATATCTGGCAGACGCCCGAGGCGTTGGTCGCACGCCAAATGCTTTACGACAACTTGGAGCGACTGGGCATCCACGCCGAGGAGGTGGTACTGATGCGTATCGAGCATAACATGGATAAGTACTATCGTGCCTTCAATCTCGTGGACTTGAACGACTATCTCAAGGCGTAATCCCTCGGCTCTGTACCCCGTCTATCCCCCGTGTAGTAGCCTACCATTACGGTAGATATACGGTAGATACACGGTACATACACGGTAGATACACGGTAGATAAAGCCGACGATACCCTACTTTTAACGAACGGATGCGTATATCTTTCACCCCCTAAAAGAACAGACTATGTTTGATATCATTGCACTCGGAGAACTCAATGTCGATTTGATTCTCAACCAAATAGAGGGCTTCCCCGAAATCGGAAAGGAGAAGTTTGCCCGCCAAATGACGCTCACCCTCGGCTCTTCCACGGCTATCTTCGCAGCCAATGCGGCAGCCCTCGGGGCGAATGTGGCGTTTGCAGGCATGGTCGGGAACGACCAATTCGGTGAACTCGTGGAGCAGAGCCTGCGCAAAAGAAAGGTAGATACCCGTTATGTCATTCGCACCAATCGGTATGCTACGGGGGCAACTATCTGCATGAGTTACGACGAAGACCGTGCCAACCTGACCTACCAAGGCGCGATGGACGCTATGGGGCTGAAAGACTTGAATCCCGCTCTCTTCCGTAATACGCGCCATATACACATCTCATCCGTCTTTATGCAGAGTGCACTCAAGAAAGACTTGCTCCCTATCCTGCAACTCGCCCGAGAGAACCATATCACCACTTCGCTCGATACGCAGTGGGATCCGACTGAGCAATGGGACTTAGACTACCCTGCCATACTGCCGCTTGTCTCCGTATTTATGCCCAACGAGAAGGAACTCTGTGCGCTGACCCGTTCCGAGACCGAAGAGGAGGCTGTGGAGAAGATATTACCCTATATCCAAACGGCGGTTATCAAACAAGGCAGTCGAGGTTCCCTCTTGCTGAGCCGCGACGGCTACCGCCGCGAGATGCAGGCGATGCTCAACTCCCAAGTGGTCGATACCATAGGCGCAGGCGATTCGTTCAATGCGGGATTCATTACGCAATATGTACAAGGCAAGTCCCTCATCGATTGCCAACGCTACGGCAATATGACGGGTGCAGTCAGTACCACGGCGGCAGGCGGAACGGGTGCGTTCATCTCCCGCGAGGCGGTGGAGAGAGTTGCCCGTGAACGCTTTGGATTTGAAGGATAAACCATATACCCTGTAAACGCAATAAGACAATGAAAAAACTATTCACTATAGCCGTTGCCGCATTGGCGTTGGCGGCATGTACCACCCACAGTACCCAACCGACTCGCTTGGTCGATACGCTGCGGCTCAAGGACTATCAGCCCCGTAACTGCAACAACATCCCCGTTACTACGGTCAATAAGGCAAAGTACCCCGTCATCGACATCCACTCCCACGACTATGCCGCTACCTCGGAGGAGGTCGCACAGTGGGTGAAGAACATGGATGCCTGCGGTATCACCGAGACCCATGTCATGCACTGCTCGTGGATAGGCGAACCTTTTGAAACCTATATCCAACGCTATGCCGACTATAAAGACCGCTTCCGCTTCTGGTGCTGCTTCGATTATACGCAACTGCTCCAAGACGGTTCGGCGGAGCAGGCTATTGCCTACTTGGAACACTGCCATGCCTTGGGGGCTGTCGGCGTAGGTGAAATGGGCGATAAGGGAGAGGGCGACCTCTACGCCCGCCCTACCGAAGGACGAGGCTTGCATATCGACGACGCGCGTATGCGTCCGCTTCTCCAACGCTGTGCCGAACTCCGTATGCCTATCTCCATACACATCGCAGAGCCTTATTGGATGTACTTGCCCGAGGATAAGTACAACGACGGACTCCCCAATGCGGCGGTATGGCATGTTGATACCACCAAGGCGGGGTGCTTGGGGTATAACGAACTGATGACTTCCTTTGAGAATGCCTTGCGTGATAACCCGCAGACGATATTCATTGCCTGCCACTTCCTCAATATGAACCAAGACCTGCCTCGTTTGGGCGCACTGCTGGACAAATACCCCAACCTCTATGTCGATATAGCAGGGCGAGTAGCCGAGGCAGCACAGACCCCTCGTGCCACACGCGCATTCCTTATTGCGCATCAAGACCAAGTGGTCTTCGGTACGGATAACGGCATGGATGCCTCTATGTATCGGAATATGTTCCGTGTCTTGGAGACAGAGGACGAACACTTCTATATTCCGGAGTACAACTACCATTGGGCATTGTCCGCTTTCTACCTGCCCGATTCCGTCCTGGAAAAGATCTACTATAAGAACTCCGCCCGCATATTGAACGAATACAAATAAACAATGAACAACATCATGCGACATACCTGTATGTTTTGTTGGTTAGTAGTAATTGGTTTTGTGGCACTGCTGACAAGTTGCTCCCATACCGTGAGTACCGACCTGTTGGAGTGCGATGCGGCTACGATAACCTCGTTCCCCTACAACAAGAACGGGGTTATCGTAGAGAAGCATCAAACCGCAACGCCCGATACGGCGTATGCCGGTCTGACGCATATCCATACCTACTTTGTCAACCGCGGTAAACCGATTACGGTACGCGCCTACGAACTGTGTCGCACCGAGATACAAGCAGCCGACAGTGTAGTATGGAGTCTGCAACCGACCTCCACGGCAGCACGCCTCGATTGGGTATTGCCTATCCGAGAGGGCTATCGCAACCGTAACTACCTCGGCATGAACAACTGCGACTACGGTGGCGGTATCCCGCTGATAGATGTATGGCAACGCAACGGTGGTACGGCTATCGGGCTGTTCGAGCCTGTACTACGCACCATCTCCATGCCTATCGAGTGGAAACGCTATGGTAAGACCGTTACAATGGCACTCCGCTATGATTATGACGAACCCGTTACATTGGCTACGGGCGACACTCTGTGGTGCTACTCTGCATTCCGCTACAACCATACGGGCGACTTCTTTACCGCCCTGCGTACCTTCTCCGAGGTAATGCAACGCGATATGGGTGTGCAGATGCAACCCTCCGAACCGGAGGCATTTGAGCCTGTATGGTGCGCCTGGGGATACGAGCGTCGCTTCACTATCGACGAGGTTGTCGGTACACTCGATAAGGTGGCGGAATTGGGCTTCCGTTGGGTGGATGTGGACGACGGCTACCAGATTGCCGAGGGCGATTGGCAGACAAACAACCGCTTCCCGCACGGGGATAAGGATATGCGCCGCCTGACGGACGAGATACACCGCCGCGGTATGTACGCCAAACTATGGTGGGCGCCCTTGGCGGCAGACCCCGATAGTAAGGTACTGCGTGAGCATCCCGAGATGCGACTGCTGACCAAAGAATACGCCCCCGAATATATCACTTGGTGGGACAGTTGGTATCTGTCGCCCGTCAATCCGCAGACCACAGCCTATACCGACGACTTGCTGCACCAATTCCTACAGGTGTGGAATTTCGACGGGCTGAAGATAGACGGGCAGCACCTCAACTGCTGTATGCCGGACTATAACGAACACTCCCGCTTGGACTACCCCGAGCAAGCCGTTGAGCAGTTGCCTACTTACTTCGAGAATGTACTGCAGCAGGCACGCCGCTATCATCCCCACGCCGTCGTGCAAGTCTGCCCTTGCGGGTGTGCAGTCAACTACTACCTGCTTCCTTTCATCAACCAGGCAGTGGCATCTGACCCTACGAGTTCGGCGCAAGTGCGTATGAAGCGCAAGGCGTATGCCGCTATGGTGCCGCAAATGGCATACTATGGCGACCATGTCGAACTGACAGACGGCGGTACGGACTTCGCTTCGCAGATAGGCACGGGTTCTGTCATCGGTACGAAATTCACCTACCCGAAAGACAACCCCTATGCCTCCGCCTCTTTCCTCCTTACACCCGAGAAAGAGCGATTGATACGCCATTGGATGCGGGTCTATAAGGAGAACGATTTGGCACGGGGCGAGTACTTGAATCTCTATACCTACGGCTACGACTACCCCGAAACGCATGTCATTCGCAGCCACGGAGCAATGTACTACGCTTTCTACGCCGACCATTATGCAGGGACAGTCGAACTGCGAGGACTCGAACGCGGTAAACACTATACCGCCACCACCTACGCCGCTCCCGCTTCGCAGACCTTCGAGGTGGACGGTAATCACCCCGCCCTCGAAGTATCATTTGATGGCAACTACCTGCTCAAAGTGCAAGAAACGGAGTAGGGATTCGCACTACTTATGCACAAAAGGTAAACAAAAGAACAATCAATAATCCTAAAATCAACACACAATGAAACACATTCCAATCATCTTAATGACACTGCTCGTAGGTGTTGCTACGACTTTTGCCGCACCCGTCACGGTGAAGGGAAAAGTGGTGTCCGCCGAAGACGGACAAGGTATGCCGGGAGCAAGTATAGTGGTCAAAGGAAGTACGGCAGGTACGATTACCGACTTCGACGGCAACTTCCAAATAGAGGCGGACAACGGCGCAACGCTTGTGTTCTCCTTTATGGGCTATAAGACCCAAGAGCATAAAGCCGCCCCCACACTGAATGTAGTCCTGCAAGCCGATGCCATCATGATGGAAGAAGTCGTCTCCCTGGGCTATACGAGTGCAAAGAAAGCCGAACTTTCGAGTGCCGCAGTGTCAGTAAATGCAGAGGAATTGAAAGATGTGACGACTTCGGATGTAGGGCAAATGTTGCAGGGTAAAGTGGCAGGTGTGTCCGTGTCTTCTGCAAGCGGTCAGCCGGGTTCTACTGCGCAAATCCGTGTGCGTGGAACAGGATCGATAACTGCAACGAATAATCCTCTCTATGTGGTAGATGGAGTGCCGGGCGGTACATTCAATCCCAATGATATAGAAACTCTTACGGTGCTAAAAGATGCCGGTGCAACGGCAATCTATGGTGCCGGTGCTGCAGGTGGTGTAATTATCGTGACAACTAAATCAGGGAAAGGTAAGTCAGGGAAAGTAAATGTTGATTTTAAGTTGACCGGTGGACTGAAACAAGCATTGTTTGGGAATATGAAGATGATGGACTCTGAAGAATTGTACTATTTTCAGAAGACACTTTATTCGAAGACAACATTCAGTATAATTCGCCCCAAATCGCTATTGCAACAAGACTATAATTGGCAGAAAGGATTCTTCAAATTAGGTGCTACGCAGGACTATTATGTATCAGTCAGCGGAACAAGCGATAAAGTGAAGTATTTTGCTTCTGTTGACTATTACAACGAA
>CAVFIY010000022.1:0-1000 GCA_963622435.1 Bacteroides uniformis
ATTTTGAGCGTACCCATATAATCCAACTGTCCCATGATGCACTTCACAAGGGTGGATTTACCCTCGCCGTTCTTGCCAACAAACGCCACTTTTTCGCCGCGGCGGATGGTGAAAGTAACGCCCGAGAAGACCGTATGGTCGCCAAAATCTTTGCGCAAATCCTCCACTATCAGCGGAAAATCACCGCTGCGGGGGGCAGGCGGGAAACGCAGATTGAGCCGCGAGGTGTCCTCCATATCCACCTCCAACCGCTCCAACTTCTCCAACTGCTTGATGCGCGACTGCACCTGCACCGCCTTGGTCGCCTTGTATCGGAAACGCTCGATAAAGTCCTCCGTTTCCTGAATCATCTTTTGCTGATTGAGGTAGGCACGGACTTGTTGCTCGTGCCGCTCCTTACGCAGTTCGAGAAAATGCGAATAGTTGACATTATAATCGTAGATGCGCCCGAGTGTAATCTCAATGGTGCGGTTCGTGACATTGTCGATGAACTTCTTGTCGTGGCTCACTAACAGAATGGCACTTTGTGAGGTTTTGAGAAAGTCCTCCAACCACTGAATCGACTCAATATCAAGGTGATTGGTCGGCTCGTCGAGTAAGAGCAGGTCGGGGTGCTGCAACAGAATCTTTGCCAACTCGATACGCATACGCCAGCCGCCGGAAAACTCCGAACAGGGGCGGTCAAAGTCCTTGCGCTCAAAGCCCAAACCGATAATGGTTCTGTCCATCTCCGCAATGCGGCGGGCTTTCTCCTCATCGGGTTCGGCGGCAAAAACACTCATCACATCCTCCCGCAGCGTCTTGCCGTCGATGTGCATCATCACCTGCGGCAGGTAGCCGATAGTCATATCTGTGTCGCGTGCAATGCGTCCCGAAGTCGGCTGGTATTCGCCTGCAATCAAGCGGAGTAGGGTACTTTTCCCTGCTCCGTTCTTGCCCACGAGCGCAATACGGTCTTTCTTGTTTATCATAAAAGATATGTCCTCCAGCACGGGGCGGG
>CAVFIY010000022.1:1010-13829 GCA_963622435.1 Bacteroides uniformis
TAGCATGTCTGTTTAGCCGTTTTGTAATCCACTATGCGCCAGAGGATAAAGGTGAGTAGGGTGGCAAGACCGAAGTCCACACCGAGCAAGACCCACATGTTCCAATTGCGCCCAATCACCGCCAGTCCGATGAAGAACAACGACACCAAGAGCAGCACACAAGTGGTCTGCAAGTGGCTCAACCCCGTGCGGAGCAACAGGTGGTGGACATGATTCTTGTCGGGCTGAAAGGGCGATCGGTGGTGTTTGATACGGGTGAGGCTCACGCGCAAGGTGTCGTAGAGCGGCACGGTCAGCACACAGATAGCAACCGCCGGCGCAGCAGTCACCTCGTAGGCTTCCGGCACACGATGATAGGCGTTCTGCTCACAGAAATAGAACACCAGTGTGGTCAGAATATACCCCAAGAGCAACGACCCCGAGTCGCCCATAAATATCTTATTGGAATGCCCGAACACATTATAACAAAAGAAAACCGCCAGCGAGCCGATCAAACAGAGGGCGAGTATCATCCAGTCTCTGTCGCCCACGAGGGCAAAATAGGTGGCGAAGAAAAGGCAGTAGAGTATGCCCAACCCCGATGCTAAGCCGTCCACGCCGTCGATGAGGTTAATGGCATTGATGACGGCAATCAACACAAGAAACGACAGCAGATAGGAGGGGATAACCCCTATCTCGCCCACACCGAACAGCCCGTGCAAGTGCGAGATGCGCTGGTCGGCAAAGCCGATGAGTGCAATGCCCGACAGCAATTCCCCGCAGAGTTTGGCAAAGGGGGACAGCACCAACACATCGTCCACAAAACCCACAATCACAATCACCAGAATACCTATCATAAAGAACTGATATTCAGTGAGCATTGCGTAGTCGAACACCATATACGACAACAGAAAACTGAAGCATATATCAATGCCGCCGATGTTGGGTATCTCGCCCGTATGGGACATACGCTTATTCGGGCGCACAACGAAGTGCTTCTCTTTGGCGATTTTCAACACCAAAGGCATAAACAGCAGCCCCACCAAAAAGGAGGTAAGCCCCGAGAGGTAATAATGTTCGGCTATAAATTGTTGTATCATTGTTGATGTTAGACCGCCCCTACGGGGCTGTTAGACCGCCTCCGGCTGTTGGAGGTTAGACCGTCCTTCGGACTGTTAGACCGCTTCGCTGTTGGATGTTAGACCGTTTCACTGTTAGAAGTTAGACCGCTGCGATGAAAGATAATCGTTAGTAAATCAGTCATTTAGCCGCATGCGGTCTTTTAGCGGTAGCGGTCGTTCAGCCCCGTTAGGGGCAATCCGACAGCCGTAAGGGGGTCTTATCCGTCAGGCGTCCAACTTCTCGTACACGGAGTTGTTACTCTTGAACTCCGGCACGATTTGTTTCATTATCTCGACCGTCGAGAACGGTTTGTCCTTATGTGCCATATCGATGAGCGAGTCTATTGTTGCAGCCACCTCGTCGAAATTGAACTCACGCACACGCGCCACCATAATCTTCTCATTATCAGTCGGCAGCGTGGTCTCCTTCTGGTTGAGCAACTCCTCGTAGAGTTTCTCGCCCGGACGCAAACCCGTAAAGACAATCGGTATTTCCGTCTCGGGTGTATAGCCCGAGAGGCGTATCATGTTCTTCGCCAGGTCGAGAATTTTAACGGGATGCCCCATATCGAACGCAAATATCTCTCCGCCATTGCCCAAAGTGCTTGCCTCCATGACCAGGCAGCATGCCTCCGGAATGGTCATAAAATAGCGGATAATGTCCGGGTGGGTTACTGTGACAGGACCGCCTGCCGCAATCTGTTTCTTGAAGTACGGAATGACGGAGCCGTTGGAACCCAGCACATTACCGAAACGCGTGGTGATAAATTTCGTGCAGTCGGGGTTCTCTTTGACCAACTTCTTAAAGAGCGACTGCACATAAATCTCCGCGATACGCTTGCTGGCACCCATGATGTTTGTCGGGTTCACCGCCTTGTCGGTCGAGATCATCACAAAACGCTCCACACCGTATTTGACCGAGAGGTCTGCCATGTTTTTTGTCCCCATCACATTGGCGCGTACCGCCTCGTTGGGGTAGGCTTCCATCAGCGGCACATGCTTGTACGCCGCCGCATGGTACACAATATCAGGGCGATAGGTGTTGAATATCTCCTCCATACGCGCACGGTTGCGGATGTCGCCGATAAGGGGAATGAACTTCTTATCGGGGTACTGGTGACAGAGGTCGAGGTAGAGGTCGTGCAAAGGCGACTCCGCCTGCTCCAAGAGTATGGTCGTCTGCGGGGCGTATTTCTGCACCTGGCGCACCAACTCCGACCCGATACTGCCTGCCGCACCGGTTACCATCACGACCTTATTTTGCATGATTTTCAGCACATTATCCGTGTTGATATGCAGGGCGGGACGCTCCAGCAGGTCTTCTATCTGAATGTTTTCAATGCGCCCGATACGCGACTTGTCCACCTCCTGCATGTTGTCGTACTGGGTGAAATGGGGCGTGGTGTGGACATGCACATCGTGGTCGAAGAAGACTTGCAAGTCCTTCGAGGGCGTGATGTTCTTCAGTTTGAGGGGCGAGATGATGACATCGTTCACCCCGTGTTGTTTCATCCATTGGAAGGTCTTTTCGCTGAGAGGGAAGACACGCAACCCCGCCAGTTGGTGCTGCCGTTCTTCTTCTTCTTCTTCTTCTTCTTCTTCTTCTCTCTCTCCTAAGAACCCCACAGGACGATACTCTGAATCGTCCGCACTGCTGCGGAGCATTTTGGCGATGGCCACGCCCGCCGATTTTGTACCCCAAATAAGTACTTTCTTCTTGTTGCCGGCGGACATCTTAATCGACTCGAAGAGCGTCTTGACACCCACGCGCAGACAGAAGAGCAGGATAAACGCCATCGGGGTATAGATGAAGAGTGCGGTGTTGAGGAACAACTTATGCCCGCACGCTGTACTCAACAGGTTGAAAACAAGCAGGATAGCCCCGCAAGTGAAGACTGCCAACAGCGACTTGATGGTGTCAATAAAAGTGGAGTAACGCAGGATACCCGAATAGGTGTGGTACGCCCAAAAGCAGATGATTTGCAGCACAATAAGTGTCAAATACTGCAACCAAAACGGCATCACACCATCGCAAGTAAGACCATAGTGGAAAATGCCGCTGCCAATGAAAATGCTAACCCAATAGGCAACCGAACAAAGGAATATATCTATCAGCAACACACACCAACGAGGTAAATACTTAGCAGCGGTCAGGTGTGAGAAGATGTCAGAGTTGTGCAACTCATGCAATCTGTGTTTCATAACAGAATTTAGTTTGAAATGTAAATGTAATAAGTTAAATTCGTATTTGTATTGGGTCAGTTATTTGTTCGATTATGGTGTACTGTTTTCTACATAAGCATGCTTACCATGTATGTTAATTATCAATTATTAATTGTGTACTCTCTTTGTATCCTCCTTGTATCCTCCTTGTATCCTCATTGCTTCTAATTAAGAATGATGAATTAAGAATTACGAATTGTATGTGTTATACTGTCTGTTACGACGCGTTAAGAACAGGGTAACATCAGGGTAACATCAGGGAAAGAACAGGGAGAAGTCTCAATTAACAATTAACAGTTAACAATTAACATGCACAGCATGCCACTGTGCATTGTCCATTGTGTCTTGTCCGTTCCCCTGCATATTAATTGTTAACTGTTAATTGTTAATTGTTAATTTATGTCTTGTCTGCTTCATTGCATATTAATTCTTAATTCTTAATTCTTAATTTACGAAGGTACTGTCCCGTGTAACTCTCCGGGCAGTCGGCTAATGCTTCCGGTGTACCCTCGAAAACGATATTGCCTCCCTCGACACCGCCCTCTTTGCCCAGGTCAATCACATGGTCTGCGGCGAGAATCATACTCGGATTATGCTCAATCACTAGCACCGTATGTCCCTTGCTAATCAGTTGATTAAGAGCCTTGAGCAGGACTTGTATATCCCGATGGTGCAGCCCCGTTGTCGGCTCGTCGAATACAAACAGCGTGGGGGCGGCACTCTCTTGCGCCAAGAAAGACGCCAACTTCACGCGCTGACTCTCTCCGCCCGACAGGGTACTGCTCGATTGCCCCAACTGAATATAGCCGATACCGACATCCTGCAGCGGGCGTAATCGCTTGACAATCTTATCACAAGCAGGGTCTTCGGCGAAGAACTCAATGGCTTGGTTGACCGTCATAGTGAGTATATCGTATATCGACTTGCCCCGATAATGCACATCGAGTACATCTTGTTTGAAACGCCGCCCGTGGCACTGCTCGCACTCGAGCGTGATGTCCGCCATGAACTGCATCTCAATCGTGATAGTGCCTTCGCCCTGGCAGGTCTCGCAACGCCCGCCCGGTGTGTTGAACGAGAAATGCGAAGCGGTGAACCCCAATTGCTTGCTAAGTGGTTGATCTGCAAACAGTTTGCGTATCTCGTCGTATGCCTTTAGGTAGGTTACGGGGTTCGATCGCGAGGAGCGGCTCAACGGGTTTTGATCCACAAACTCCACATCCGTGAGCAGGTGCAGACTGCCGGAAAGCGTGCCGAAAGAGCCGGTGTGTTCCGCCACACCGCCGTAGTGTTTTTTCAGGGCGGGGTAGAGTACTTTGCTGACCAACGACGACTTGCCGCTGCCGCTCACGCCCGTGACAACGGTCATCACATTGAGCGGGAAACGCACATCGAGGTTCTTGAGGTTGTTTTCGCACACGCCGTCTATCTCAATATAGTTGTTCCAACGCCGTCGATAGGGCGGAAGAGTGTAGGTGAATTCGTCCGCTTTGGGCGCACCCGTATAGACCACCTCGCCGCCGTGTCTGCCTGCCGCGGGACCTATCTCGATAACATAATCGGCGGCGGCGATGATGTCCTCGTCGTGCTCCACCACCACAATCGTATTGCCCAGGTCGCGCAACTCTTTCAGCACACGGATAAGGCGTTCCGTGTCGCGCGGGTGCAGTCCGATAGACGGCTCGTCCAACACATAGAGCGAACCTACCAGACTGCTACCCAACGACTTAGCCAGACAGATACGCTGACTTTCGCCGCCCGAAAGGGTGTTGCTCAAGCGGTTGAGCGTCAGGTAACCCAGCCCGACATCCTCTATGAACTGCAGGCGGGAGGTAATCTCGTGGAGCAGCATTTCGGCGGTTTTCTGCTCGGTGGGCGTCAGCGTCAGTTGCGCAAACCATGCAGCCAAGTCGCTGACGGACATCGTGCAGAGGTCGGCGATGTTCTTGCCCGCAATCCGCACATATTCAGCCTCTTTGCGCAAGCGCATACCCTGACATTCGGGGCAGATGGTCTTCCCTTTGAAGCGTGCTAGCAGCACCCGATATTGTATTTTCCCGTACTGTTTGCTCTCCAACTCGCGGAAGAAATCGTTCAGCCCACGGAAGTAAGTGTTGCCCGTCCAAATCAACTGCCGCTGCTCTTCGCTGAGTTTGTAGAACGGGGTGTGAATAGGGAAGTTGAACTTGGCGGCACTGTAAATCAGCGCATCACGCCAGGCACTCATCTTCTCCCCGTTCCAGCAGGCAATCGCCCCTTCGTATATCGATTTCGACTTGTCGGGGACGACCAAATCGGGGTCTATACCCATCACATTTCCAAAGCCGTTGCAGGTGGGGCAGGCGCCGAGCGGGTTGTTGAAGTCGAAGAGGTGTTCGCTCGGTTCGATGAACTGTATGCCGTCCGCCTCGTACCGCTCGGAGAACATTGTGTACTCGCCGTCGATATAGAGTCCGCACTCGCCTTTGCCCTCGAAGAACGCCGTCTGCACAGAGTCGGCAAAGCGGTTGGCTGTCGCCTGCTCCCCGTCTGTCACGATTCTGTCCACCAGCAGGAAACAATGCGGCAGCAGTTCGCCGCCCTCGGTCGTAATCTGTTGGGCGGTTGCCGCACTCAGTCGAACCGTATCGCCGTCCACCAACAGACGGGAGAATCCTTCGGCTTGCCAGATACTTAGTTTCTCCTGTAATGTGCTCTGTTCCAATACGATAGGCGCAATCAGATACACCCGTTTGCCCGCAGGCAGGGCGGTCATTGCGTCCACCACATCCCGTATGTTCTGCCGTTTCACCTCCTTGCCGCTCACGGGCGAATAGGTCTTGCCGATACGCCCGAACAGCAGTTTGAGGTAGTCGTATATCTCGGTCGAAGTACCGACTGTCGAACGCGGATTGCGCCCCGTAACTTTTTGCTGAATGGCAATCGCGGGCGGAATACCCTCTATCTTATCCACTTCGGGCTTTTGCATACGCCCCAGGAACTGCCGCGCATACGCACTTAGGCTCTCCACATAGCGGCGTTGCCCCTCGGCATAGAGGGTATCAAACGCCAACGACGATTTGCCGCTGCCGCTCACGCCCGTTATGACAACCAATTGATTACGAGGAATATCCACGGAGATATTCTTCAGGTTGTGGGTCGATGCACCTTCTATATGTATTACTTCTTCGTTCAAAAGTGGTTAGTTCTTAAGCGGGGGCAGTCCTTCGAAATAGAGTGGTTTATACGCTGCTAATTTATGAATTGCGTCTATGCGTTGCCTATTTACAAATTTATTTCGCCCGCGCATTTGCGTTTGCCTTGAGGCGTTCGAGCAGTGCTTTCGTCGCGGCATTGGTCGTATCTTGTTGTATAGCAGTCAGTTTCGGTATGCGGATGGAGGTGCCGACTTGAATGTGGTTGGGGTCTGTCAGGTGGTCTTTGTTGGCATCGTAGATATACACCCACAGTGCCTTGTTTCCGTAGTACCGATAGGCGAGCCAAGTCAGTCGACTTCCCTCGTTAATCTGTTCCGTTGCCAGGTATCCGGAGTAAGTTATCTCTGTCGCTGGTGTTTCTAATGCGCTGTCTTTCTGTATGGTAGCCATCGCTGTGGTATCCTCTGTAATCACCTCTGCAACCTGCTCCGCTTCTTGTGTTTCTTGTGCGTTGGGGGCGGGGGCAGTAACTGTCACAGTGTCAGCGGGTGCGCTCTTCTGCCCTAAGGACTCTACCCAGTTGCTGAGGGCGTTCCGACCAAAGAAGTAACCGCAGACCAGCACCATCAGCAGGCAGATAACGCAAATCAGTGTATCTCTGAAGAAATGGAATTTCCGTTTGGGCTGCTTTGCCTTGGGTTCTTTTGCTGCGGACTCTTCCTTAATAGGTGCCGACTTCTCTTCTGCAACAACGGTTTGGGGCTTTTCCGCCTCGACTGCCTTTGTTTCTTCCGTAGCAGGCACATCTTTTTCTCCTTTAACCGATTGAGGTTCAGCAGGTTGCACTTCTGCTTCCTTCTCTGCGGGAGTAGGAGTTGCAGGCTCTTCCTCTGCTTTTTCTTCTGCGGGAGTAGGCTCTTTGGGTGATTCTTCCTCCGCAGGCAGAACCGCAGGTGTTTCTTCTTCTGCAGGTACAGCCGCAGGTGTTTCTTCTTCTGCCGACACCGCAGACTCCTCTACTGCCTCTTCTTCTGTCGAGGTCTCAATAGGAGGTACCGCTCCCGTGTTGGGCTTCTGCCCGAGGTCGGTCAGCAGACCGACTATTTCGTCGGCTTGCTGTCCTAGTTTCTGAATCGGGGTCAGTTCCTCGTCATCGGGGCTGTCCTTTTTCTTTTTAGGGGATTTCGGACGGGGCGTAGCGGTCGAAGTAGGGTTGTTACCTATCATCTCTCGTACGCTTGCCTCGGGAGCAAATACCACCTTATTATATCCGTCGATGACTATTTCTTCACCCGTCGCGATATTGACGCTCTTACGCGGTTGCATTTCCTGTAAACGAAAGATACCCAGTCCGTTAACACGAACCTGCTTCTCCGTTTTCAGTGCCTCGATGATCTGTTCTATCAGCGCATTCAAGAACGCATTTGCCTCCTGTTCGGTGGCATCGGTACGCTCCATGACGGCACGGCGCAACTCATTCCAATATAGTTTGTCTGCTGCCATAGGTTATGCTCTGAATACCTCCTTGATAGTGGCTGTGGGTTTGAAAATCAGTTGCGGTTTGCAGGTGATACGGGTCTTCTCGCCCGTCCGCGGATTGGCAAATGTGCGTTCGTTGCGTTGTTTTATCTCGAGTGTGCCGAACCCCTGCAGGGCAACGCTTTTGCCCGCCATAAGCGATTCGCGCACGGCGGCATTGGTCGCACCGAGCAGTTCTTCTACACGCTTCTTGGGCAGCCCCGTTGCGGTAGCCACATTGATTATCAAGTCTTTCGTTAACATACTTCTTTCGGTCTTGTGTCGCGGGGATTACACTATCTCCCCATAGAGGTCAAAGTCCTCCGCCCGCTCAATCCGCACCTTATATAATGTGCCGGTCTGCAGGTCTTGCGTCTTCTTTATCAGCACTTCGCAGTCCACTTCGGGGGAGTCGAATTGTGTCCGCCCGATGTAGTACTCTCCCTCTTCATGGTCAATCATCACTCGCTCCACAGTGCCTACTTTCTTTTGCAGTAACTCATTGGAAATCTGCTGTTGTATCGCCATTATCTCTGCCACACGCCGCTCTTTCTCCTCCTGCGGCACATCGTCTGTGTAGTGCAGGTTGGCGTAGGTGCCTTCTTCGTCGGAGTAGGCAAACGCCCCCATTCGGTCGAAACGCATAGTGCGCACCCAGTCTTTCAACTCCTCAAAGTCCGCCTCCGTCTCGCCCGGGTGTCCGACGAGCAGGGTGGTGCGGATACATATCCCCGGTACTTCGCGGCGTATGCGTGCGATAAGTGCATCCTGTTCCGCCCGTGTGATATGCCGCCGCATCAGTCCGAGGACATGGTCGGAGCAGTGTTGGAGAGCGATGTCGAGGTATTTGCACACATTCTCGTGGCGTGCCATTACGGGCAACAGGTCGTACGGGAAGTCGGTCGGGTAGGCGTAGTGGAGGCGTATCCACTCCACGCCAGGTATTTCTGCCATGCGGTCAATCAGTTGCGGCAGGCGATGCTCTTTGTATAGGTCAAGCCCGTAACTCGACAGGTCTTGGGCAATGATATTGAACTCTTTCACGCCCTGTCCGACCAGCCAACGCACCTCGTCCAGTATCTCTTCCTCGGGGCGCGAGGTGTGCCGCCCCGTGATAAGAGGAATGGCACAATAAGAACAGAAGCGGTTGCAGCCCTCCGAAATCTTGATGTAGGCATAGTGCTTGGGCGTAGTCAGCGTGCGCTCGTAGGCGCACCCTTTGTCTTTCGGGGTGGCAATCGCCGACAAGTCGTGTACCAACTCCATGAAGTTGAACTTGCCGTACCACTTGTCCACCTCGGGTATCTCCTGCTGCAGGTCTTTCAAGTACCGCTCGCTCAAGCACCCCATTACAAAGAGTTTCTGTAGTTTATGGTGGGTCTTGCGCTCTGCGAATTGGAGTATTGTGTTGATACTCTCCTCCTTCGCATCGCCGATGAACCCGCAGGTGTTGATTACGGCAATCTCGCCTTGGGGCGTCTCGGAGTCGTGTACACATCGATACCCCGCCAACTCCAGTTGGTGCATCAGTCGCTCCGCATCCACCAGATTCTTTGAGCAACCGAGTGTTACTATGTCTATTTCGTTCTTATGCAAAACTTCTCAATTAATAATTAACAGTTAACATACAGAGCAGCAGCCAATTAACAATTAACAGTTAAGAATTAACATGCCGCGTGGGGCGAGTTTGTCAACGGACGGCTGCGCCGTATTGTCGTTGATTATTCATAAAAGGTAGTACTTATTTGAGAAATGTAGTGTCCCTTTTATTATAATAAGGTATATCCCTTTTTATTTGAATATAGTATCCCCTCTATTTGAATAATATTTGACTATATTTGTTTGTTTCCCCGCACCATACACTGTGCTCTGCTTTTATGAACAATTTATGTCCATACGGCGCAGCCGTCCGTTCAAGAAGGTACAGTGTTAGCCGTCTGTTCAAGGACAAGCACCCTGCATCCACCTTGTATCCTCCTTGCAAAACACTATCCACGGTTCGTCCGTGGCGACACTTTTCATTGTGCATTGTGCATTGTAAATTGTGCATTGTGTTAGTTTCCGAGGTCGCAGTGGAACTTAATGCGCACGAGGCGGACATGTATCTCGTCATAGTCGTCTTCGCCCAGTTCCTCCATGGCGGTCTTGATGTCGTCGCTCTCGGCGGTTTTGAAGTAGTCGTATATCTCTTCTTCCTCGTCGGGGTCGAGTACCTCTTCGATGAAGTAGTTGATATTCACTTTTGTACCGGAGAAGACGATCGCCTCCAGTTCGTCGAGCATCTCTTCCATCGACATGCCGTTCGACTCGGCGAGGTCGTCCAAGTCCACGCGTCGGTCTATGGCGGCGATGATCTGTTTCTTACGGGTCGATTTCTTTGCCACGGTGCGTATGCGCAGATCCTCGGGGCGAATCACCTCGTTCTCGTCCACATACTCTTTGATAACCCGCAGAAACTCTTCGCCATAGCGTTTTGCCTTGCTCACGCCCACGCCGGGGATGGTCAGCAACTCCTCCATAGTGATGGGGTAGGTGGTAGCCATTGCCTCCAGCGAAGGGTCTTGGAATATCACGAACGGCGGCACATCGCAGCGTTTAGAGATTTTCTTGCGTACATCTTTCAGTATGGAGAACAGCACATCGTCTGCCGCCGCGCACCCGCCGGCGTTGTCTTCCACCCGCTCTGTGTCCTCGTCGCGCACCTCGATAGGCACTTCGAACTTGCTCGGGCGTTTGAGGTATTTGCGCCCGTCGGCGGTAATTTTCAGGTCGCCGTAGGAGTCTATATCTTTGTTCAGATAGCCGCACAGCATCGCCTGTCGGATAATAGCGTGCAGGGTTGCCTCTTCCACATCGGATGCCGCCCCGTAGTTCTCCAACTCGTTGTGCTTATAACTCTGAATATCAGCGGTGTTGTTCCCGTGCAGGATGTCCACGATATGCCCCGCTTTGAACTTCTCGTTCACCTGCTGAATAGTCTCCATGATGAGGGTCAACTCCTCGGTGGCGTCCATCATGCGGTAGGTCTTGCGGCAGTTGTCGCAGTTGCCGCAGTTGTCCTGCTCGTACTCTTCGCCGAAGTAATGCAGCAGCAGTTTGCGGCGGCAGATAGTGGACTCGGCGTAGGCTTGTGTCTCGAACAGCAGTTGGTTGCCTATCTCCACTTCCTTGACGGGTTTCCCCTGTTGGAAGCGGCGCAGACGCTCGATGTCGTCGGGCGAGTAGAAGCAGATACACAGCCCCTCGCCGCCGTCGCGCCCCGCACGCCCGGTCTCCTGGTAGTAGCCCTCGAGCGATTTGGGTATATCGTAGTGGATGACGAACCGCACATCGGGTTTGTCTATGCCCATGCCGAAGGCGATAGTCGCTACGATCACTTGGCACTCCTCCATCAGGAACGCATCTTGTGTGTCGCTGCGGGTCTGTGCGTCCATGCCGGCGTGGTACGGACGCGCCGAGATACCGTTCACTTGCAGCACTTGCGCCAGGTCTTCCACTTCCTTTCGGGCGAGGCAGTAGATAATGCCCGACTTGCCCTCCATCGACCGCACGAACTTAATCACCTCTTTGTCCACATCTTTCGTCTTCGGGCGTACTTCGTAGTAGAGGTTGGGGCGGTTGAACGAACTCTTGAAGACCGTCGCGTCGGGCATGCCGAGGTTCTTCTGTATGTCTTTCTGCACTTTGGGTGTCGCCGTGGCGGTCAGGGCGATGATAGGTGCCTTGCCGATACGCTGAACCATGGAGCGGATATGGCTGTATTCGGGGCGGAAATCGTGTCCCCATTCGGAGATACAGTGCGCCTCGTCCACGGCGTAGAAAGAGATTTTCACGCTCTTGAGGAAGTCCACATTCTCGTTCTTCTGCAGGCTCTCGGGGGCGAGATACAGCAACTTCGTACGCCCCGCCAGCACATCTTCACGGACGGCGCTTATCTCCGGGCGTGAGAGCGAAGAGTTGATGAAGTGCGCCACGCCCTGCTCGTCGGAGTAGTTGCGCATGGCATCCACTTGGTTCTTCATGAGCGCAATCAGTGGCGAGATGACGATCGCCACCCCGTCCATGAGGAGCGAGGGTAATTGGTAGCAGAGGCTTTTTCCGCCGCCCGTAGGCATTAGCACAAAGGTGTCCTGCCCGCTCATTACACTTTGAATGATGGCCTCTTGGTTACCTTTGAAGTTGCTGAACCCGAAATAGCGTTGGAGTGCTTCCAATAATTGTTCGTGCGTTGCTGTCATTTTTTATATTTATGTATTTTCTCCGCTTTGCGTATTTTCGCACTGCGTGCGTATTTTTCGCTTTGCGTATTCTTCTCGCTTCGCGTATGTTCGCTGTGCGTATGCTTGCTATCGCGTATGCTTGCGTTGCGTATTTTTGTAATTATCGTATTTCTTTTGTATCCTTCGTCGTCTGCGAAGTAGTCCGCTGCCTGGGGGCGTGGGTGTCCTCACCCGCGGCGGTTTGGAACAAACCGTATGACCATACGGTGTCCCATTGTGTATGCGCATTCACCATTGTGTATTGCTTGTCGTCTGTGGCGACACGCCACCCCCTCTCCATTCGCAGGGCAGAATCGTGCCGAAAGCCTTTCCCGCAAGGGGAAGAATCGTTTTTCTCCATGAAAGAGTGCAAATCGATACTGCAAAGGTAGCGATTTTTTTTTGTCCTGCAAACTTTTTCGCAGAAAAAAGGCAAAAAACTTGTATGCCCCGCAAAAAAGCAGTACTTTTGCTATGAGTTTAATAAGGTGATGGAGTGTATATCCTTATACTATTATGAGTGCAGACGCAAGCACCATCTGCTAAATAACTGATATATAGCCTACTAACTAATACCATAAT
>CAVFIY010000023.1:0-13434 GCA_963622435.1 Bacteroides uniformis
CCACCACGACACCTATATATACAAATAAAGAAAACGACTCTACTTCCTCTCAAAATACCCCCAACCCCACCACGACACCTATATATACAAATAAAGAAAACGACTCTACTTCCTCTCAAAATACCCCCAACCCCACCACGACACCTATATATACAAATAAAGAAAACGACTCTACTTCCTCTCAAAATACCCCCAACCCCACCACGACACCTATATATACAAATAAAGAAAACGACTCTACTTCCTCTCAAAATACCCCCAACCCCACCACGACACCTATATATACAAATAAAGAAAACGACTCTACTTCCTCTCAAAACACCCCCAACTCCACCACCACACCTACATATATAAATAAGAAAAACACCTCCGTTCCATCTTCAAACACCCCCAACTCCACCACCACACCTATATACATAAATAAGAAAAACACCCTTTTTGCCTCTCTTTGGCAGGTGCTGTGTTTCTTTTTGGCGGCGTTGGGAGGATATTCACGCATCTATCTCTCGCAGCATTTCGCAGCCGACATCCTCGGCGGGATATGCGTTGGGCTACTCATCACCGCCATTCTCTATGCTCTATTTCACCGTTTTGAGAACGCAAAATGGTGGAATTGGCATATACCAACGAAGAAAATGCATTTTTCTGCAAAAAAAGTGCGCTAAAATTTTGGTAGTTCCGAAAAAAGCAGTACCTTTGCACTCGCTTTCGGGAACGAACTAATCTAACAGAAAGTTCCTAACAGAAATGAGGGCGTTTAGCTCAGCTGGTTTAGAGCATCTGCCTTACAAGCAGAGGGTCTGCGGTTCGAATCCGTAAACGCCCACCACAAAGAAGAGTAAGTTTCACACTTGCTCTTTTTTCGTATACGGCACTTTGTCTGCACTTTCCTACTCTCACGATTTGCACATATCGCTTTTTTGTTGTACCTTTGCGCTACGAATTAAAAGAACTACCTATAACGCGCTAGCGAATATACACTAAACAAACATACGCGAAGCAAATATACGCACGAAGTGCGAATATACGCGCAGCGAGAATACGCGACAGCGAAAATACGCACAAAGTGCAAATATACGCGTCAGCGAAAATACGCGGTAGCGAGCATACGCACGAAGTGCGAAAAATACGCAAAGCAAATAAAACAGATATGAATCGTTTCTTCTTATTGGCAATCGGCTCTGCCTTTGCGCTGAACACCTTTGCCCAAACAGACTCTACGGCACTCGCCAAGGACACCACAGAGGGTTTCCGTTTCACCACCATCGACAGCGTGGCGATAACTCCCGTTAAGAACCAACACCGCAGCGGCACTTGCTGGGCATTCTCAACCATTAGCTTTTTGGAGAGCGAACTGCTCCGCACGGGCAAAGGCGAATACGACCTGAGCGAGATGTTCGTAGTCAGCCACACTATGGTCGACCGTGCAGAGTATGTAGTGCGTATGTACGGCGATGTGAAATTCGCAGCCGGCGGCTCGTGCTACGATGTGATGTACTGCTTGAAGAACTATGGAATGGTGCCCCAGTCGGCAATGCCGGGTATTCAGTACGGCGCAACGCCTGCAGACACACTGCCTGTGCACGGCGAATTGGACGCAGTGGCAAACGGCTACATCACGGCTCTAACAACAAGCCACTTAAACAAACTCACTCCCGTATGGAAAAAGGGATTGCAGTCTATCTACGACACCTATCTCGGTGCTTGCCCCGATAAGTTCACCTACAACGGCAAGGAATACACCCCACTCTCTTTCGCACAGTCGCTGGGGCTGAATGCCGATGATTATGTGAGCATTACTTCCTATACGCACCACCCGTTCTATACTCGATTCGCACTCGAAGTGCCCGACAACTGGCGTATGGATCAGATGTACAATGTGCCTCTCGAAGACTTGATGCGCATTATCGACAACGCCCTCACGAACGGATATACCCTCGCATGGGGTGCAGATGTCAGCGAGATTGGTTTCTCCCGCAAGGGAATAGGCGTAATGCCCGATGCAGACAAGGGTGCAGACCTCACGGGGAGCGACGCTGCACACTGGCTCGGACTGACGGAGAAGGACAAGAAAGAGGAACTGACCAAGAAGCCATTGCCCGAAATAGAAGTTACACAAGAACTGCGCCAGAAAGCATTTGACAGTTGGGAGACCACCGACGACCACGGCATGCAGATATTCGGTACTGCCAAAGACCAAAACGGCAAACGCTACTACATGATTAAGAACTCGTGGGGCACAGAGAAGAGCGACTACCACGGAATATGGTACATCTCCGAAGCGTTCATGAAGTACAAGACGAACGACATCCTTGTCCACAAGAACGCCATTCCGAAAGACATCCGCAAGAAACTCGGTATCTAATCTATAGCACTGACTGATAAACCGTTACGCAAGCACGGAACATTCAGTCAGTGCTATTTGCTTTCTGCCATTCCACTCACCCCTCAAATCCATATAGTATGTTTCCTCTAGATAAACAACTCGTAGACAAAACCTGTTACGATTTCGGTCTGCGTAATGCGCACGAGTTAGGCTGCGCCAGTATTCGTCAGTTAGTCGGTGTAGTAAAAGACATCGAGCGGGCAACAGGTATTGAATTCATTCACATGGAGTTAGGCGAACCGGGACTGCCGGCGGAGCAAATAGGTATTGAGGCAGAACACGAGGCATTGCTCCGTGGATGTGCGGCACATTATCCTGTCATTACGGGCATTCCGGAAGTCAAACATTGGGGCAGTGAGTTCGTGCGTGCCTTTGTCGGACTGGACATTCCAGAAGACTGCATCGTCCCCACAGTGGGCAGTATGCAAGCCGCTTTTGCACTCAATCTGACGATGTCACAACTGGACAAAGAGCGTGATACTGTGCTGTTTATAGACCCGTGCTTCCCCGTGCAGAAACAGCAGTGCCGTGTCATCGGTGTGCGTATCGACCAATTTGATGTGGCGGACTTCCGTGGAGACAAACTCGAGGCGGAACTGGAACGCCATTTCCAAACGGGGCGTATAGCCGCCATGCTGTTCTCCAACCCCAACAACCCGTCGTGGATGTGCCTGACAGAGAAAGAATTGGAGACGATAGGCAGACTCGCTACCAAGTATAATGTACTGGTAATCGAGGACTTAGCCTATCTCAATATGGACTTCAGAGAGCAACGAGGTACCCCTTACGAGCCGCCCTATCAACCCACAGTGGGGCGTTATACTAACCAATGCGTGCATGTCATTTCCTGCTCGAAGATGTTCTCGTATGCAGGACAGCGAGGTGCTATCGTGGCAATGAACCCGCACCTGGCACACACTTGTTTCCCGAGCCTGGGCGAACGCTATCACAACGACGGACAGTTCCTGCGTAACTTCGTGTATATCATACTGTACAGCCTGTCTTCGGGCGTTACGCACTCGGTGCAATACGCAATGGCGGCGATGTTCCGTGCCGCCTGCGAGGGAAAGATACAGTTTGTGGAGAACACCCGCGAGTATGCCCGCCGTGCGGCACGCATCAAAGAGATAATGGTGCGCAACGGATTCCATGTGGTGTATGACCAAGACGCTGAAGGACAGGCGGTTGGCGACGGGTTCTTCTTTACTTTCGGTTATCGGGACTGGACGGGGGAGCAACTGCTTAATAAGTTGATTTACTTTGGCGTATCTGCCATCGCGCTCGGCAGTACAGGCGCACAACGAGAGGGTATGCGCGGCTGTGCATCGTCTATCCGAGATAACCAATACGAGGAACTCGACCGCCGCCTCGCCGCATTCCACGCCGCCTACCCCGAGTAAAAACAACTCACAGTCAAGAGAAGAGGACTTATTGTAGAAAGTACTTGTAATTAGATTATACACTAGACAGCACAAAAGACAGCAGAGGGCAGCACACCTCTATCCTCATTGTATCCTCCTTGCATCGTCCTTACTTTTGGCGGGACGATTGCAAGGAGGGGGCGTGTCGCCACTGACAACCGGCGTGTCGCCGGAGACAACAATTTCCTTTTTGACGGACGCCACGCGGGTTCTTGATCGGACGGCTAACGCCGTATGGACATGAATAGGAATAAATTGCTCTCCAAATACTCGAAAAATTATTCAAAAATTATCATGAAATATATTTGAGACATATTTGGACAATAATGGCAATATTTGTCTAAAAAAACAAGTAGTGGTAATACGGCGTAATCGTCCGCCAACAAAAGAGAATCTATCAAAAACAATTATTGCGCACTATGCGCAACAACGACAGCAAAAATGCACTACCTTTGCAGCGAATTTCAAGACATAGCCGTCCGCACACAAACAGTATTCCATAAGTACTCCAAATACACGAAAGTGGCGTGTCGCCACTGACAATAATACTATCATGAATGTATTTAGGAATATCTTGAGTCATATTTGAATAATAATGGTAATATTTGTCCACAAAAAATCACTTTTCTCTTTATGATTAATTAGTGGTAATACGACGATAGTCGTCTGTCTACAGGGGAATTATTGTGAGTAGCGACACGCCACCGTCTGTTTACAAGGAAATTATTGTGAGTGCCGACACGGCACTGTCAGTGGCGACACGCCACCGTCCGTTCACAAGAAACAATGGTGTAACAAATTGACTTTAATGGCACTATGCAACAAATGTGGCACTTGTTGGAACATTTGTTATAGTCCGTTTCCTGTTTTTCCCGTACTTTTGCACCGCAATCGGAAAGAAATTTCTAACACGCAAAGAAAAGCCGACTCCACTTGCGGCACTGTTAGGAAATGCATTTCCCATTGCATCGGGAATCCAAAACAAACCATTAAAAACAAAAGCACCATGAAAAAGTTATTCTCTTTGTTTTTGTGCTGTTTAGCAATCAGTGCTTCGGCACAACCCTCTTCTCAATCCTCTCAGGTATATTACCTTATACCTACGAGCGAAAAGTCCGCTGCAGACTTCGTTGTTGCAGATACCGCTACATATCTCCCGTGGGAGAATGGGTATCAGCCTGAGCGTCAAGCATTTGAGTGGTTCGCCTCTCGCTATGCAGCCAATCAAGTGGTTACCATCAAAGATGTCGAAGAAGGCAAGTTGCTCACCGACGACAAATTGGGTACCATCAAAGTCCTTTGGATAAATGTCGCACGCGTAGGGCTGGAATTGGTGCAGTTCGACTCGATATTTAATAACAATAACAACTTCCGCACCAACCTAAAAGCCTTTGTTGAGGCGGGTGGTAACCTCTTCCTCTCGTCGCAAGCAACTCGTTTTGTGGCAGATATGGGGCGCAGCAAATGGTGGCCAAACGACTATAAATGTGATGATTATAATACCAATGTTAAAATTGACGATGTTTGGTATATTACCTTCAACTACTGCACCGGTACGGAATATAGTTCGCATGCCATATATAAATATATGGAGAATATCTCGCAATTTGACAATGTGGACGCTCGCTACCCTATCTATGCCAACACGGTGCGCACCGATAACAACACCGGTTGGGGCGAATGGGATCTTTATTGGAAAGAAACCGGACACGATACAGAAACCGAGCCTGTTCCCGGCGGCTGCGACATTGCACGCCAAAACTTCTTCGAGCAGGCACAGAACTGCAAGATATTAGGCGGATGGGGACACACCCGCGGCTTGGACTACGCCGGGTTGGTAGAGTTCTTGCCGACCGACAACTACAAAGGCACGGTCATCACCATGGGGTTGGCTGCTTATCAGTGGACGAAAGGCAACAGTTATCTCTATAATATTCAGAATCTTACAGCAGGTATTCTGGACTATCTGACTCCCTCCGACACGACCCCGACCCTAGTTGTAGAGCAGACCGCCACGGGCGAAAATGAGATATACGACATCCTCGGTCGCCGCGTATCTGCCGCCACCAACGGTCTCTACATCATCAACGGACATAAGGTATTAGTTTCTAAATAAATTCACTCTCCCGAGGTTGGGGACTTGCCCCACGGCAAGTCCCTGCCTTTTCTCTCACTTCGGAAGTAGCCCGCACGGACTGCCTCCCCACCCTATTCACGCGCTAACCACACGAGCCTCAGCCACCCGCAAGACGCTGAATGTCATACAGTTAGCCACACAGCAATGCCCCTTACCATGAAACTGAGAATACCCTTTCTGTGCCTGTGCCTTTGCCTCGCAGTGGCTTCGTTGGCGCAGTCGCTTACCGTCAGCGGCACGGTCACCGACGGCGCCTCGGGGGAGCCGTTGATAGGCGTATCCGTGTTGGAGCAAGGCACGCAGGTCGGCACCATCACGGACCTCGATGGTCATTTCTCGCTCTCCGTCGAACCGAACGCTCGGTTGGTCTTTTCCTATGTGGGCTACAAGGAAGTCATTCTCCCCGCACAGGCCACGATGGCCGTTCGTATGTCGGAGAATGCCGAACAACTCCAAGAGCTAATCGTTACGGGCTACACCACGCAGCGCAAGGCCGACCTTACGGGGGCGGTCAGTGTCGTCAGTGTGGGCGACCTCAAAAAGCAGAACGAGAACAACCCGATGAAGGCTATGCAGGGCAAGGTGGCGGGCCTCAATATCTCCGCCGACGGCTCGCCTTCGGGTTCCGCCACGGTGCGCATCCGTGGTATCGGCACGCTCAACAACAACGACCCGCTCTATATCATCGACGGTGTCCCGACCAAGGGCGGCATGCACGAGCTCAACGGCAACGACATCGAGTCCATTCAGGTGCTAAAGGACGCCGCTTCCGCCAGCATCTACGGCTCTCGTGCCGCTAACGGCGTGATTATCATCACCACCAAGAAGGGCGAGGAGGGGCGTGTCAAGGTCGATTTCGACGCCTCCGTCACGGTCTCCCGCTATGTCAATCGTATGTCCGTGCTCAATACCGAGCAGTTCGGCCAATGCCTGTGGCAGGCCTATGTCAACGATGGCCTCGACCCGAATACCAACGGCCTCGGCTACTCCTACGATTGGTCGTACAACGCCGCGGGCGCGCCAGTTCTCAACAGTCTTTCGCTGCGTAAGTACCTCGACGATGCTGGCACTACCCCCGCCGCCGACACCGATTGGTTCGATCGTATCACCCGCACGGGCGTCGTTCAGCAGTACAACCTCGCCGTCAGTCAGGGCGGCAAGCACGGCAAGAGCTATTTCTCGGTCGATTATTATAAAAATCTCGGTATCATCAAGAACACCGATTTCGACCGCTTCTCCGCCCGAGCCAACTCCGACTATTCTTTTCTGAACGACCGAGTTACCATCGGCGAGAACTTCACGCTCAACCGCACGAGCGAGGTGCAAGCCCCGAGCGGCATCCTCCAGAACGCTTTGCAGTTCAATCCCTCGCTGCCGGTTTATACCACCACGGGCGACTATGCAGGTCCCGTCGGCGGCTACCCCGACCGTGAGAATCCCGTGGCGCGTCTCGACCGCAACAAGGACAATCGCTATACCTATTGGCGTCTTTTCGGCAACGCCTTTGTCGATGTCGAGGCGTACAAGGATTTGCATATCCGCACCACGGCGGGTCTCGACTATTCGCAGAAGAAGCAGCGTATCTTCACCTATCCCGTCACGGAGGGCAATGTCGCTACCACCACCAACGGCGTCGAGGCCAAGCAGGAGCATTGGATGCGTTGGATGTGGAATGCGGTGGCCACCTACAATTTCGAGGTCGGCAAGCACCGTGGCGACGCCATGCTCGGTGTTGAGTTGATTCGTGAGACGTCCGAGTATTTCTCCGGCGCCAAGCAGGAATTCCTCTTGCTCACGCCCGACTATATGTGGCCCGATGCGGGTACGGGCAAGGCGCAGGCCTACGGCGGCTCCGAGGGCTATTCGCTGCTGTCCTATTTCGGCAAGTTCAACTATTCGTACGACAATCGCTATATGGCGTCGCTCACCGTGCGTCGCGACGGTTCGAGCCGTTTCGGCAAGAACCACCAATACGCCACTTTCCCCGCCGTCTCGTTGGGATGGCGCCTCAGCGAAGAGCATTGGATGTCGCCCGCGCGTACGGTGCTCGACGACCTCAAACTCCGCGTGTCGTGGGGGCAGACGGGCAATCAGGAAATATCCAACCTCGCCCGCTATACCGTCTATGTGAGCGGCTACGGGGTCGATGCGAACGGCGGTCAGAGTTACGGCACGGGCTACGACATCACCGGCTCCAACGGCGGCAGCACGCTCCCGTCGGGTATGAAGCGCACGCAGATCGGTAACGACGACCTCAAGTGGGAGACCACCACGCAGACCAATGTCGGCTTGGACTTCTCCTTGTGGGGGCAGCGCCTCTATGGCAGTTTCGATTGGTTCTATAAGAACACCAACGATATTTTGCTCTATATGGCGGGCATCGCCGTCATGGGCGAGGGCTCCGGTCAGTGGGTCAATGCCGGCTCCATGCGAAATATCGGCGAGGAGCTGACGCTCGGCACACGAGGCGACAGCCGCGGCTTCCATTGGGATATCACGGCCAATCTCTCGCACTACTCCAACGAGATCACCAAGCTCCCCGAGACGGTCGCTGCCAACGGCACCTACGGTGGCAACGGCGTCAAGTCGGTCGTCGGCCATGCCATGGGTTCGCAGGTCGGCTATGTGGCGGAGGGCATCTTCCGCAGTCAGGAGGATATCGACAACCACGCCACGCAGGAAGAGGCAGGCCTTGGGCGCATTATGTGGAAGGACCTCAATGGTGACGGTGTCATCACCGAGGCGGACCAAGATTGGATCTACAACCCCATTCCCGCTCTCTCGTACGGCCTTAATTTCTATTTCGAGTACTTTGGTTTCGATCTCACGCTCTTCTTCCAAGGCGTGCAGGGCGTGGATATCATTTCCGACCTCAAGAAGGAGACCGACCTGTGGGCGGGCCTCAATATCAGCAATCTCAACAAGGGCACTCGCCTGCTCGATGCGTGGAGTCTGTCCAATCCTGATTCGGACATCCCCGCGCTCTCCGTGGCGGACAACAACAACGAGAAGCGCGTGTCCTCCTATTGGGTTGAGGACGGCTCTTATCTTAAGCTCAAGAACATTCAGTTGGGCTACAACCTCCCCCGGAAGGCGCTCACCAAGTTGCGCATGGAGCGTTGGCGTTTCTACGCCTCGGTGCAGAATGTCTTCACCATCCATTCCCGTTCCTTCACGGGCGTCGATCCGGAGAACCCCAACTACGGTTACCCCAATGCGCTGAATATCACATTCGGCACCACGGTCAATTTTTAATGTGTAATGTGTAATTACTCTTGTTGAAATAAATTGGATTATGCAGACCGTGCAATCCCATAAAAACAAAGCAGCACATCCGACAGCCTGGGGGCGTGGGTGTCCTCACCCGCGGCTCGTCAGAGCCGTTTGACCATACTGTGTCGAGTCCACCACGCCTACCTCTACTAATTACTAATAAAACTATGCGTCACTCATTTAGTATTCTATATTCCCTTCTCGCCGCTTGTGTGCTGTCGGCTTGCTCGTTTCTCAACGGGCAGGAGCCGCAGGGTACGCTTTCCGACGACCAAGTCCGCACGCCCGAGCAGTCCGAGCGGCTTGTCATAGCGGCGTATGCCATTTTCATGTCAGCGGAGGATATCAACTCCTCTTTCTCGATGTGGAACTACGATGTGCGTTCCGACGATGCCTACAAGGGCGGCAATGGCACATCCGACGGCGATGTGTTCCATCAGTTGGAGATCGAGCAGGGCGTGCTGACCACCAATTGGAACATCTCCGATATGTGGACGCGCCTCTACAACTGCCTCTCCCGTGTCAATACCGCCATTGCGGTGCTCGAGCAGACCGACGACTCCTACGAGTTGAAGCAGACCCGCCTCGGCGAGATGTACTTCTTGCGTGCCTACGCCCATTTCCTGCTCAAGCGGCTCTACAAGAACATTCCTTTTGTGGTCGATGCCAACCTCACGAGCGAGCAGTACAACGCCCTGAGCAACACCACCTACACCAACGACGAGGGGTGGCAGCTTATCATCAACGACCTCACCTACAGTTTCGACCACCTGCCCATGACGCAGGATGAGAAGGGGCGTGCCTCCAAGCCGGCGGCAGCCGCTTTTTTGGCGAAGGTTTATCTCTATAAGGCCTATCGACAGGACAACCCGCAGTCGCACGAGGTGACGAGCATCAATGCCGACGACCTCCAAAAGGTGATTTACTATACCGACCCGCAGTGGTATTCCGCTTACGATTTGGAGTCGGATTTGCACAACAATTTCCGCCCCGAGCCGGAGTACGAGAACGGCAAGGAGAGCCTTTGGGCCATCCAGTATTCGCTCAACGACGGCACCAAGTACGGCAACCTCAATTGGTCGTACGGCCTTTGCGTTCCGAACATTCCGGGCGTGACCGACGGCGGTTGCGATTTCTATAAGCCGAGTCAGAATCTTGTCAATGCTTTCCGCACGGGCGAGGACGGCCTGCCGCTACTTGACACTTACAACAACCAAGACTACTCCCTCTCGGCCGACTATGCCGACCCGCGTCTGTTCCTCACGGCGGCCATTCCGGGTCTGCCTTACGAGTTCAACGACAAGTACATGGTCGAGCGCACGGGCACGTGGAGCCGTTCCAACGGCCTCTATGGCTATAATGTGTCGCTCAAGCACAATGTCGATCCCGATTGCGACTATCTTATCAAGGGCGCATGGTGGGGCAGCAGCATGAATCGTATCGTTTTCCGCTACGCCGATGTGCTGTTGGAGCGTGCCGAGGCGTTGGTGCAGCTCAACAACGGCGGCGAGAGCGAGGCCATTGCGCTCGTCAATCGCTTGCGTGCCAGAGCGGCACAGAGTCAGAGCGGTGTCATTGCCGACTACTCCACGCGTTACGGTGTGCGTATGCGCGTGTCGCAGTATGCGGGTGCCTACAGCCACGACGATGCCCTTCGTATCGTCAAGATGGAGCGCCGCCTCGAGCTCGCCATGGAGTCGGAGCGTTTCTTCGACCTCGTGCGTTGGGGCGAGGCCGACCAAGTGCTGAACGCCTATTATGCGGCTGAGGCCAACAAGTGCGCCATTTATAGTTCGGCGCACTTCACAAAGAACAAGAATGAGTACCTGCCTATCCCCTATTCGCAAGTCGCGGCTTCCAACGGCCATTACACGCAGAATATCGGAGGTTGGTAGGGTCTATCCCCCTACCATTACGGTTGAAACACGGTAGATACACGGTACATACACGGTAGATACACGGTAGATACTTGGTGGATTATGCTACTTTTATACGATGTTTAACAGACTCTTGTCCCATGCTTTCCCGCCCCTCCTGCCGCCTTTGGCATACGACAATCGGAATAACCTATAGAAGAAAAAACAGTCCTATATGAAACCCTACATTCCTATCAGCATAGCCCTTTCGCTCGTGGCGCTTGTCGCCTGCACCTCCGAGCGTATCCAAGTCCCGGCGCGCGACTGGGCGAACACGACTTACCTCTTTGCGTCGAGCGACGAGGCTATTCCTACTACCTACTATAAACCCTTCGCAGGTCATGTGGGCGACCCGATGCCGTTCTACGATGCCCGCACCCGCGAGTTCCGTATCGGCTACTTGCAGGACTACCGCCCCAATCCCGTCGGCACTTACCACCCTATATGGGGCGTACGCACCACGGATGCCGCCCGCTACGAATCGTTGGGCGAACTGATACCTTGCGGCGACTTGCAGGAGCAGGATGCAGCCTTGGGGACAGGTTGCTTCGTCTATGACTCGGTGCAGAACCTTTACTACTGCTTCTATACGGGGCATAAGTACGAAGTGGCAGCGGGAGAGAGCCGTGAGGCGGTGCAGTACGCCACCTCGCCTGACTTTCACACTTGGACAAAGGACACGACCTTTGTCCTGCGGGGCAACGACTACGCCTACTCTTCCGTCGATTTCCGTGACCCGTGCGTGTTTCGGGACGAGGCGGGGCAATACCGTATGCTCGTATCCACCCGACAGGGCAACAAAGGTGTGTTGGCGGAGTTCACCTCCTCCGACTTGCGGCATTGGACGCATGCGGGCGTATTCATGTCTATGATGTGGGACAGGTTCTACGAGTGTCCCGATGTCTTTCGCATGGGCGATTGGTGGTACTTGGTCTATAGCGACCAGAATATAGTCCGCCGCGTGCAGTACTTCAAAGCCCGCACGCTCGATGAACTGAAAGCCTGCACGGCAGCGGATGCGGGACTCTGGCCCGACAGTCATGAGGGCTTCCTCGACAGCCGCGGCTTCTATGCAGGCAAGACCGCATCCGACGGCACGAACCGTTATATATGGGGTTGGTGTCCCACGCGCAACGGTAAGGACAATACCGCCACGCAGACCTCTACCACTCAATCGCTCGACTGGGCAGGTACATTAGTCGCTCATCGCCTTTTGCAGCACGAAGACGGCAGCCTGACACTCGCTCCCGTAGAGGATATTGCGCATAAGTACACCACCGAAGAGAGCGTTCGCCCTATGCGTATCGCAGGCAGCGTGGAGCAGACCGATACGCTCTATACCCTTGCCGCAGGCAGTAATATCCTCTTCCCCCGCTTGGGGTACCACAATCGCTTGACGCTTACCGTACACTCCGCAGGCAGTGAAGACCATTTCGGTATTTCTCTTCGCCGCGGCACTTCGATGACAAGCCGTGCAGACTCCTCGGTCTATTACACCCTTTCCGTACATCCCGAAAGCCCTACCACCCGCAAACTAAACTTTGAGCAAGAGGGGGATGGCGGCATAGGTTTTGTACCGGACATAGACAGTTACTTCTTCGCCACCCCTGCGGACAACACCTATCATATCGACATCTATACCGACAACTCGGTTCTTGTACTCTATATCAACGACATACTCTGCTATACCAACCGCATCTACGGCATTGCCCGTAACTGCTGGAGCGTGAATGCTTACACGGGCAGTATCACCCTATCGGATATTCATCACTACACCTACTAATACACGATTACACAATATGAAAAGACACCTATTTTCCCTTTGTCTGCTTTTGCTCACAATGACACCTTTGTCTGCACAACTGACCTTCACCCGTTCGGGTTCGTATGACATGCTTATCCGTGTTTCCGAACCCCACCGCTACCTGCTCCTTCCTATTGAGGAGGCAGCGCCCGAGTACCGTGTGCAAGTCATCGAAGAGGGCAAAATCCTCCGTACGCTTACTTTGCGCCTCGGGGCAAAGAACAAGATAGACTACTATGTCCCCTTCGATATGGAGGGGCTGAATACGGCGGCGCTTGTCTTGGCGGTGCATGTATGGAACCAGCCGCAGTCGCCGGCACTGCACGAACCCTCTCCCATGGACTATATCGCGTGGGACAGCATCCGGGTGGCTGACGACTATGCTTTTGTCAATACCGAGAACCGCTACCGTCCGCAGTTCCACCACACTCCGCAATGGGGTTGGATGAACGACCCCAACGGCATGTTCTACGATGCCGCCACGGGGCTCTACCACC
>CAVFIY010000024.1:0-13322 GCA_963622435.1 Bacteroides uniformis
CGCTATCCTACAGGATATAGACATCGAAGCTTACGACACCATCTATATCGGCTATCCGATATGGTGGGGCGATATGCCTATGCCCGTCTATACTTTTCTCGAGAAACACGATTGGAGCGGCAAGGTGCTATACCCATTTTGCACCCACGAGGGGAGCGGATTGGGTAGCACTCGCTCGTACTTGCAACAAACTTGCACGGGTGCAAAAGTAGGGACGGGATTTGCCGTGCAAGGCACCGTCGCCCGAAGCACTCCCGAACCAACTCGCCGCAATGTGCATAATTGGCTCGCCAAACACTAATACAAACCGTCCGATACGAATAGTACACCCCTAATACAAACTAGATATGAAGAAAGCCATTCTATCCGGCATGGCCGTCCTGCTGTTGGGCGGCTGCTGCCAAAGCAAGAACCGGAGTCAGGAACAGACCGCTCCTACCGCCGACACGGCAGTTGTCTATATGACGCAGGTCATCTCCCAAGAGTCGCTTGTGCGTATCTTCGATGCGCTCGGTGTAGAGCCGCAAGGGCGTGTGGCGGTGAAGGTATCGACAGGCGAACCGGGTGGGCATAACTACCTCGACCCGCAACTCATAAAGCCGTTGGTGGATAAGGTGCAAGGCACTATTGTGGAGTGCAACACCGCCTATCGAGGCAAACGCTACACCGTAGAAGACCACAAGCAAGTCTTTGTCGACCACGGTTGGACGGCGATTGCCCCCTGCGACCTGATGGACGAGTTCGGCGAGGTGCGTATTCCTGTGCGGGACACGCTGCATCTCCGCTACGACATAGTGGGCGAGCACCTGACGCACTACGACTTCTTGGTCAATTTGGCACACTTCAAGGGACACGCTATGGGCGGCTTTGGCGGCGTGCTGAAGAACCAAAGTATCGGTATCGCCTCCCGCAACGGCAAAGCCTATATTCATTCGGCGGGTGCCTTAGAAACCCCGAAGGAACTCTGGAGCCACATCCCCGAGCAAGACCTCTTCCACGAGTCGATGGCGGCTGCGGCTGACGGCGTACACCAATACTTCAACGGAACGAAGAATAAGGAACTCGGCACGGACTGCGTGCGTACGGTCTATATCAATGTGATGAACAACCTGTCGGTGGATTGCGACTGCGACAGCCATCCCGCTGACCCCGAGATGCAGAATGTGGGCATTCTTGCCTCGCTCGACCCGGTGGCACTCGACCAAGCGTGTGTGGATATCGTGTTCCGGTATCCGTCCACCGAAGGCGACAACGCGGCGGCACTCATTGAGCGTATCAATTCCCGCCACGGCATTCGCACCATAGAGCGGGCGGCAGAGATAGGACTAGGTACCCGCCACTACCGCATTGTGAGTATCGACGGCGAGGATATGCTCCGACGGCTCAATGCGCAGCACCTGTCGCTCGTAGTGCGCAACCATGGCGTGGAGACCACCTATACCCAACACGGCGTGAACGACCTATACGACTTGCAGCAGACTACGGTTCTGCGAGGTGCAGCGGTGGCAGACAAGATGGTGGGCAAAGGGGCAGCCACGCTGATGATAGCGGGTGGAGTGAAGCGTGTTGCCACCGACTCTATTTCCCGCGACGCGATAGATATGCTTCGCACGGCGGGTGTGGAGGTGCTGTACCACGAGGTGTTGGACTATATCCCGAACCATGACCATACCAACGAGTGTCCTATCGAGCGCAGCCTGCACGGCATCACCGACCCCGCCGAGTGCCTACCCATCGTGCAAGGTATGGTCGAAAGGATGAGAAAGTAAGGAAGGAATTAAGGTAACAAAGAAAGTAAGTAAGGATGCCCTTGCTTACTTACTTTCTTACTTTTGTGTATTGCCCTTACTTACTTTTGTGTACTATCGTTACTCACTTTTGTGTATTGCCATTACACACAGCAAAGTATGGATTCACATATAGGGGACTATCCCTGCATGTTAGTTGTTAATTGTTAACTAGCATTCCCTCGCATGTTAATTCCTAATTCCTAATTCTTAATTCTTAATTAGAGGTTGTATTCTTTGATTTTGCGGTAGAGGGTGCGCTCGGAGATGCCTAGTTTTTCTGCTGCCAGTTTGCGGTTATTACCACATTGTTCCAGTGTGCGGCGAATAACCTCCTTCTGTGTGTCCTCCAGACTGCAAGGGGCTTGTGGCTCTTGGGGAACTACTTCCGCCTCTTGCACCTCATCGTGTGGTGCAACGCTCGTCGGTTGCCCCTGCACCAAAGCGGGTGGGGTAGTATAGAGCGGACTGCTCGGTCGGTGTTCTATCTCGGCACGCAACTCACTAACCTCCTGCTGCACTTTGATAAGCATATTATACAGAATACCAATCTCGTGCGAGTAATCCTTACCTCCTCCCGTGCCTCCTGTGGCGGTAACTGCTAAACCGCTATGTCGTTCGTTGTCGGGCAAGTAACGACGGAGTGTCTCGGCAGTGATATGATGATCCATTTCGATAACGGATACCTGCTCGGCAATGTTCTTCAGTTGGCGGATATTCCCGTTCCAATAGTAGGATTGTAGCAGGTGTGTCGCCTCTTCGTTGAGCGTAAGCGGTGGCATTTGGTAACGGTTACAGAAATCAACGGAGAACTTACGGAAGAGTAGGGGTATGTCCTCCTTACGGTCACGCAGGGCGGGTACGCGTATCTCAACGGTGTTCAGGCGGTAGTACAGGTCTTCACGGAAACGCCCGTCCTCAATTGCCTTTTTCATATTGAGGTTAGTCGCTGCCACCACACGCACATTCGTCTTCTGTACTTGGCTGGCACCCATACGGATGAACTCCCCCGTCTCGAGTACACGCAGCAGCCTGACCTGTGTCTGCAAAGGCAGTTCGCCCACCTCATCGAGGAACAGCGTACCACCGTTGGCTATTTCAAAATACCCCTTACGCTCTGCCTTGGCATCGGTGAACGCGCCTTTCTCATGCCCGAAGAGTTCGCTGTCGATAGTCCCTTCTGGAATAGCACCACAGTTAACGGCAAAATAGGGGCCGTGCTTGCGTGCCGAATAGGCGTGGATTATCTTGGGGAAATGCTCTTTACCGACACCCGATTCGCCCGTCACAAGGACGCTTAAGTCGGTCTTCGCCACTTGGACGGCTATCTCTATGTCACGGCTGAGCAACGGGCTGTTGCCGATAATCTCAAACCGCTGTTTGATACTCTGTATCTCGCTGGTAGTCATGGTGTTATTTCTCCTCTGTATGTGTGTCGTTTGCCTTTAGTCTTTTCGTATAGGTTACCCGGACTTGGTGGCACGCTGCAAAGGTACGGATATTCTTGTGAATACGCAAGCCCCCGAGGTGTTTTTTGTGTGGGTCATTTTCTCTTGGGCAGGGAACTTCTATGCAATAGTCGTCTGTGGCGACACGCCACACTATGCATTTGTCGTCAGCGGCGACACGCCACTTTTGGCACTATTGTTGCATACGGAAGAATGTCTGTGTATGTTTGCAGACGGGAAAAAGAACTTGTGACAATGAAAGACAGGCGGGAATATATTATTACCAAGGCGATGGAGTTGTATGCACTCAACGGGTATAACAATGTATCTATCACCGACTTACAGATTGCGCTCGATATGGCGCGCGGTACACTCTACTACTATTTCAGATCCCAAGACGAACTCTTCCAAGTCTGTATGGAACGCTATTTCTTGCGCCCCAAGCAGGCGGCGTTGAAACTACCTGATACGCTATTACTCCCCGATATGATACACGCTATGCTCGGCTATCTCGATAGCCTGAATGAGGCGTTGCAAACCTTTGAGAATAAGAACATTAACACCAGCAATGTGGTCAACTTGATGTTCACGGCGTACAACCGTTTCCCCGGACTGTCCCGTAAGGCAAAGCGACTCTTCACCAACGAGGTGGAACTCTGGAAGAAAGCGTTGCGCAACAGCATGCGGGCGGGGCAGATACGCTCCGATGTTAATATCGACCTAACTGCTCTGATGTTCACGCATATAAAGGACGGCTACGACAGCGGGCAGTACGGTATCACGATGGACTTCTCTATCTTCCCTCGGCAGTATAATTATCTCTACGACCTGATTAAGCCTCTCGCCCCTGCCGAGGCGTGAGAACACTTTTTCATAGCGACTGAACATTTGTTCAAATAAAAAGCACTACCTTTGCCTGCGACAGACATAAGTAGAACGAATCATATACGAAACAGATATGGCAACAAAACACTATTTGGCGTTCCTCGAGGGAACGATGAAGAAACGCTGGAACGAACCGGCATTGGCGGACATCGACAGCGATACCAAGTACTCGTATGCACAACTGGCAGAGCAGATTGAGCGTCTGCATACCACTTTCGAGGCGTTGGGTCTCAAAGAGGGCGATAAGATCGCACTCTGCGGGCGCAACTGTGCGAACTGGGGCGTTACTTTCCTGGCAATTGAGACTTATAAGGCGATTGCGGTCAGCATTCTGCCTGATTTCACTGGGGAGGGAATTCATAATCTTGTGAACCACTCGGAGGCAGTGCTGCTCTTCGTTGGTCCGAATGTAAAGAAAAAGATTTCGGCAACGGAGATGCCTAACCTGAAGGGCATTGTCTTTATGGACGACTTCTCGTTGTTCTATTCAGCGAACGAGGAGGTGGAGAAAGCCTACGGGGCAGTGGACGCACTCTTTAAGAATAAGTACCCAAACGGTGTGCAACAGTCGGATGTGCATTACCCGACCGATAATATCGACGACTTGGCACTCATTAACTATACTTCGGGAACGACCAGCGCACCGAAGGGCGTTATGCTTACCCACTTGAACCTCAGCGGTAATGTGGAGTTTGCTTGTCAGCGTATCCCGCACCGTCCCGGGGACAAAGTGCTGTCTATGCTGCCCGTGGCACATATGTTCGGGTTGATGTTCGAGTTCCTTTATCAGGTATGCGACGGAGCGGAGACTTATTTCTTGACCAAAGCACCGACACCCTCTACGCTGATGAAAGCCTTTGCACAGGTGCATCCGTTCATGATTCTGACGGTGCCTCTCGTGATAGAGAAGATAGTCAAGAAGAGCGTGCTGCCTACAATCAATAAGCCGATTATGAAAGTGCTGTGGCATACACCCGGCATTAAGAATATCATCCGTAAGAAAGTGAACGACAAACTGATGGCGGCATTCGGCGGTCAGTTGCGTTTCCTCATTATTGGTGGTGCTGCACTCAATCAAGAGGTGGAGCAATGCCTCAAGGATATTAAGTTCATCTACTGCGTGGGCTATGGAATGACGGAGTGCGGACCCCTTATATCCTATGAGGATTGGTTCAATTTCGCATTCCACTCCTGCGGCAAGGGAATTCCGCAGTGTCGTGTGCGTGTCGATTCCGAAGACCCGCAGCATAAGGAGGGCGAACTCCAAGTGCACGGCGTGAATGTGATGAAAGGCTATTATAAGAACGAGGAAGCCACCAAGGCAGTCTTCACGGAGGACGGATGGATGCGTACGGGCGACCTCGGAATTATTGATAAGGACGGCAATATCTTTATCAAAGGGCGTAGTAAGAATATGATTCTCGGCCCTTCGGGACAGAATATCTACCCCGAGGAGATTGAGGACAAACTCAATGCCCTGCCCGGCGTGGTAGAGTCCGTAGTGGTTGACCGTCAGGGCAAACTCGTGGCGTTGGTTTATCCGGACAACTCGGCAGACGGGAAGAAACTCCTGCACGGAGCGACTACTTTCAACGACCTGATGGAGGAGAACCGTAAGGTACTCAATAAGGAACTGCCGCAGTACAGTCAAATCGCCGCTATCGAATTGGTAGCCACCGAGTTTGAGAAGACTCCCAAACGCTCTATCAAGCGTTTCATGTATAAGTAAATCCATACCTTTTTGTTTGTCTTGCCCGCTAGGAAGTGCTTTCCGCACCCCTCGCGGGCAAGTTTTTTTGTGCTAATTGTTAATTGTTAATTCTTAATTGTTAATTACTAATTCCCCTATCCACTTTGTATCCTCGTTGCAAAACGATACGCATGAGTGCATCCTGCGCAGGTCAATTCCCCCGCATGTTAATTCTTAATTCTTAATTCTTAATTGAATATGCTGTATATTTTTTGCGGTGAAAAACGCACAAAAACAGTCCATAATCCTCTCAAAATCAATATATAAACAAGTAGTGGTAGGGTAGTGGTAGGGTAGTGGTAGGGCAATTCGCCCGTCATTAGCGGCTTATCGCCCGCTTTTGGGGTCTTCTTTGCGGGTATGCATTATGCAGTATGTGTTTGTATATTGTGTATGGCTGCGTCGCCTCTCGCTCTGTATCGTACGAGCGGGTGCGCTGCCTCTTTCTGTGTATTACGAGCGGGGGTTTCGCCTCTCTTCCGATTGTGCATTTGTATGTTTGCATAAAAAGTCGTATCTTTGCAGGCGAAATCAGTAACTATTGTGGTTATGGAAAAGAAGAAGTCTCTTCGTGCCGTGCCGAAAGATATCTTTCGCATTGCTATCTTTGCACTCTTTGCGGCTCTGATTGTCGCACTCTTCCCCCGTTACACCACCTCGTTTCGCTACCATTTCGAGGTCGGCAAACCCTGGGGCTATGAGTTGGTGACGGCGGAGTTCGACTTCCCGATCTATAAGTCCGACCAGCAAATCCGCCAGGAGCAGAAGCAACTCCTGTCGGGCTTTGCGCCGTGCTTCCGCTATGTGGACGATACGCCTCGTTCGCCGCTGATTATCGCGCTGCAAGAGAAAGAGTCGCTGGTGCAAGACGGCTACTCGCACCTCGCCGTGGTGCAGGACAAGGTCTCGAAGACCTATTTTATTTCCGAGGTCTATACCCCCCGTGAGGCATACGAACATCTCGGACACGCCTACGAGGAAGTGCAGCCGAATATCGTTCCCGATACTGCCCTCACGCGGGTTATGCGCGACAAACTGCTCGCCTCTATCGCTCCCACGCAGGGTATTATTCAGGCGGGGGAGAAGATTATCGACCGCGGGGAGATTGTGACCGACATGGATTACCGCATCCTCGAGTCGCTGCGCCGTGCGTATGAGGACGAAAACATCAGCCGACACCAGCGTATTCTCTCTATCGTGGGCGAGAGTATTATGGTCTGCTTGTTCTTATGTATGTTCATTATTTACCTATATGTCTTCCGTAGGCAGTATATGAACAGCACTTCGACCATCCTCTTCTTCTGCCTTAACTCGGCGATTGTGGTCATTCTCTCCTGTTTGGCGATTCGCTATACGAACCTCAGCATCTACCTCATTCCTTTTGCGTGGGTGCCGATACTGACGCGTATCTTCTTCGACTCCCGTACGGGGCTTTTTCTCCATTTCACGACGATTCTGGTCGTCTCACTTTTTGTGCCGACTCCCGTTGAGTTCTTCTTCATCGAGATTACGGTCGGGATGGTGGCGGTGTCGAGTCTGAGCGATATGACACGCCGTGCGCAGTTGGCACAGACGGCGGGCTGGATATTCCTCACGCAGGCATTGGCATACACGGCGTTTACTTTTGCCACCTCGGGCGACTACCACGCCATCGAGCCGATGATGTACCTCTATTTCCTGGTGAACGCTCTGCTTATCATCGGTGCCTACGGGCTTATCTACCTCTTCGAGCGCGTCTTCCATTTCATCTCGTCCATTACGCTGGTCGAGTTAACCGATATCAACTCCGAACTGCTCCATACGCTTGCCGAGAAAGCCCCGGGGACTTTCCAGCACTCCATGCAGGTGTCCAACTTGGCGACCGAGGCTGCGAAGAAGATAGGGGCGAATGCGCTCCTCGTGCGTACGGGCGCGCTCTATCACGACATCGGCAAACTCACGAACCCGTACTATTTCACGGAGAACCAGCAGGGCGAACCGAACCCGTTGGCAGCGATGCCTCCCGCCGATGCGGCGAAGATAATCATTGCCCATGTGGCAGACGGCGTGGCGATTGCCCGCAAACATCACCTGCCTGAGGTAATTGTCAATTTCATTGCGTCCCACCACGGCGACTCGTTGACCCGCTATTTCTACAATACTTACTGCAACCGGCACCCCGGCGAGGAGGTCGATAAGTCGCTCTTCCGCTATCCCGGCCCCAAGCCGACGACCAAGGAGGGCGCGATTCTGATGATGGCGGACGCCGTAGAGGCACGCTCCCGCAGCCTTTCTGTCTATACCGAAGAGAGTATCTCTGCGGCGGTTGACCAGATGATCGACCAGCAGATAGGCGAAGGGCAGTTCTCCGAGACGCCGCTCTCGTTCAAGGATGTGGAGGACATCCGCCGTGTGCTAAAAGAGCGTATCATCTCTATCAACCACCATCGTATCACCTATCCCACCATTCAGCACGCCTGACCCCATGCCCGCTTTTCCGCTCTATTTGGCTCCCATGGAGGACGTGACCGACCCCGCGTTCCGTTTGCTCTGCAAGCGGTTCGGTGCGGCGCGGGTCTATACCGAGTTCGTCAACGCCGATGCCCTCGTGCGGGATGTGGCGTCCACCACGCGCAAACTCCAAATATCCGATGCCGAACGCCCCGTGGCGATACAGATTTACGGTCGTGAGCCTGAGTCGATGGCAGATGCCGCGCGTATCGTCGAGCAGGCGCACCCCGATTTCATCGACATTAATTTCGGCTGCCCCGTCAAGAAAGTGGCGGGCAAGGGCGCGGGTGCGGGCTTGCTACAGGATGTGCCGAAACTGCTGGCTATCACGCGTGCCGTGGTCGGCGCGGTGCATACGCCCGTCACGGTCAAGACCCGCCTCGGGTGGGACGACGACCATCGTATCATTGTCGATTTGGCGGAGGCGTTGCAGGACTGCGGTATCGCCGAGTTGGCGATCCACGGGCGTACCCGTGCGCAGATGTATCGAGGCGACGCCGATTGGTCGCTCATCGGGGCGGTGAAGAACAACCCCCGTATGCATATCCCTATCATCGGCAACGGCGATGTTACGACCCCCGAGCGTGCGCGCGAGTGCTTCGACCGATACGGGGTCGATGCGATCATGATTGGGCGTGCCACTTTCGGTTGCCCGTGGATTTTCGAGGATATGGGGCATTATCTTCAGACGGGTGAGCGCCTGCCCAAACGCCCTATGCAGTGGTGCGTCGATATATTGAAAGAGCATGTCCTGCGCTCGATTGAGTGGATAGGCGACGAGCGCAAGGGAATAGTCCACAGCCGCCGCCACTTTGCCGCTTCGCCGGTGTTCAAAGGGCTGCCCGATTTCCGTCAGACCCGTATCGCACTCCTGCGTGCCGAGACCTGCGACGAGGTCTTTCGCATCATGGACGCGATTGTGTCCCAATATGGTGAATAGCCCCGTTTCGCATGCAACTCGTTCGTACCTTTCGTAAGTACCTGCCTTTCTATCGGCGTAACCTCAAGGTTGCGCTGCCCATTATGCTTACCCAGATTGGGGCGGCGTTGGTGGGCATCTTCGACTCGATGATGGTGGGGCATTACGCTACGACCGACTTGGCGGCGGTCAGTTTCTCGAACGCTATTTTCTTCACGGTGATGGTTTTCGCCTCGGGTGCGCTTATGGGGCTGACGCCGCTCATCGGTTTGCAGGACGGGGCGCTTTCCGAACACCCCGAGCAGGGCGATACGCTCCGCCGACGGATAGCCTCACTCTTCCAGAACGGTGTCTTCTTTACGCTCCTCATTGCTCTTATCTCCACGCTTCTTTTGGCGGCGGTGATACCGTTCTTGGACTCTTTCGGGCAGGACCCCGAGGTCATTCGGGTGGCGCGTCCGTACTATATTCTGATAGTCATTTCGCTCTTTCCGTTCCTGTTCTTTTGCCTGCAGAAGCAGTTCCTTGAGGGGCTGGGCAATACGCTTGTGGCAATGCTTGTCGTGCTAGCAATGAACTTGCTCAATATCTTCCTCAACTGGGTCTTTATCTACGGTCATCTCGGGGCTGCGGCTATGGGGGCTGCGGGGGCGGGGCTGGCGACGCTTATCTCCCGTATCGGCATGCCGCTCTGCATGTTCGCCGTGATAGTCTGTCGGCGCGAGTGGCGGCATTTTCTCTTGTTGTTCTCCCGTTCGCTCTCGTCGCTCGCGGAGGTGAAACATATTGCCCGTATCGGTTTTCCGATAGGTTGGCAGACTTTTTTCGAGACGGTTACTTTCACCCTCTCTTTCGTGGTCGTCGGCTGGATGAGCAAGGAGGCGATTGCCGCCCACCAAGTGGCGTTGCAGATCTCTGACCTTACTTTTATGCTGGCGATGGGTATCGGGGCGGCGACCACTATTCGTGTCTCCCACCAATTAGGCAAAGGCGACATCGAGGCGGTGCGTATGGCAAGCAATGCGAGTATCCATTTGGTGCTGTGTATCAATACGCTAGGTGCTGCGCTGATGATTAGCCTGCGCCATTATATTCCCTATCTCTTTACCGACGATGAGCAGGTCATCGCCATTGCGTCGCAGTTGTTGATTTTTGCGGGTATTTATCAGTATTCCGACGGCTTGCAGGCGGTCGGTGCGGCGATGTTGCGCGGTATCACGGATGTCCGAGTGCCGATGTATATTGCGTTCTTCTCCTATATCGTGCTAGGGCAGGCGGTCGGTTTGCTTTGCGCATTCCCGCTCGGCATGGGGGCTGCGGGGATATGGATAGGCTTTATCGTCGGACTGACTTTCGCCGCCGTCCTTTTCCATACCCGTTTCAATCGCCGCTATCGCCGTTTGCGTGCGTCCCATGGGGCATAAAAGCGCATTGCCGTTCGCTCTGTTCGGCAGGGCAATAGGCAGGAATGTTGTAGGGCAACAGCGTCAAAATGACAGGTCTTTTGCTGCCGGATACCTGCACCGTATTACAGTTGCTTATTTGGTTTTAGGATAATGGATGGCAATATGTGTAGCGTCCGTTCCTGTCTGCCCACTGTATTTGACTTTATATTTGGTTATATTGGGGATAATTTTTCGTGTATTTGTTTCTTTTTTATAGACAAATAGACTCAAATATGCTTTTATGTCAATTTGTGTCCATACGCCGCAGGCGTCCGTTTCCAAGGATTTTGTTGTCCCCGGCGACACGCCGGTTGTTTGTGGCGATACTCCACCGTCCGTTCCAAAGTTTTGATACAGTTGTCTTGAGTTGTAGGGCATAATACCCACTTTTCTTGGCGTTCTGGGACGGAAATGCGGATTATTTTGATTATTAGGCACTTCCGATTTGCGTATATCGTTTTTTTCTCGTACCTTTGCGCTCGATTTGCGTAGAGTCTCTGGCGATTGCATTAGGGGGCTTGTTCGCTCGGGCATCTCGGCTGATTTCTTTTTGGGGGTTGGGTGAGGCGTTCGAGGGTGGTCGGTCTGCCGAATAGTAGTGTATACTCTGCGCCCATAACTATCTAATTATCATTCAGTAATGGATTTGATGAAGATTGCCGAAGAGGCATTCGCCGGTGAGAAGAAAGAGTTCCCGGCATTCAAGGCAGGTGACCAAATCACTGTCGCTTATCGTATTAAAGAGGGTAACAAGGAGCGTATCCAGGAGTTCCGCGGGGATGTGATTGCCATCCACGGCAGCGAGGACAAGAAGCGTTTCACGGTTCGCAAGATGTCGGGCAGTGTAGGCGTAGAGCGTATCTTCCCGATGGACAGCCCTTTCATTGAGAGCATTGTTGTCAACAAGTACGGTAAGGTTCGTCGCTCGAAGATTTACTACCTCCGTAACCTCACAGGTAAGAAGGCTCGTATTCCTGAGCGTCGAGTTAAGTAAGAGAAAGAAAGAGCCGCAAGGCTCTTTTTTTTATTCTGTTTTCTATCCGTTTACAAACTTACACATCTATACATTCTTCCCGTTTTGTTTCGTTTAGAGAGTAAATATCAACCTACGGGCGACCAGCCGCAGGCGATTGATGCGTTGGTCAGCGGCGTGCGTGCGGGTGCGCCGGCACAGGTGCTGCTCGGTGTTACGGGCAGTGGTAAGACTTTTACGATGGCGAATGTCATCGAGCGTCTGAACCGCCCCACGCTTATTATGAGCCACAATAAGACCCTCGCTGCCCAGTTGTATTCGGAGATGAAGTCGTTCTTCCCGCACAATGCGGTGGAGTATTTCGTTTCCTATTACGACTACTACCAGCCCGAAGCCTATATCCCATCTACCGATACCTATATCGATAAAGATTTGAGTATCAACGAGGAGATAGACCGCCTGCGCCTCTCTGCCGTGGCGGCGTTGCTCAGCGGGCGCAAGGATGTGATTGTCGTCTCTTCGGTCAGTTGTATCTATGGCTTGGGGTCGCCGCAGGACTTCTCGCAGAACTGTATCTCACTCCGGCGGGGGCAGGTGGTGCCAATGGATGGTTTTCTCAAGCAGTTGGTAGCCGCCCAGTATGTGCGCAACGATATTGAGTTGGCACGCGGTCGTTTCCGTGTCAAGGGCGACACGGTGGACATTTCCCTCGCCTATGCAGACTACCTGGTGCGGGTGGAGTTCTTTGGCAACGAGATAGATGCTATCTCTACCGTTGACCCTGTTTCCAACGATATTATGGAGGAGTTCGATGCCTATAATATCTCCCCTGCCACCATATTCTGTACGAGTGCCGACAGTGTGCAATCGGCTATGACGCAGATTCGCTTGGACTTGGCGAACCAAGTGAATTACTTCAACGAGATAGGCGAACCTCTCTATGCCAAGCGTATCGAGGAGCGCGTGAAGTACGACTTGGAGATGATTCAGGAACTCGGTTACTGCTCCGGTGTAGAGAACTACAGCCGCTATTTCGACGGGCGTGAGGCGGGTACGCCCCCTTATTGTCTGCTCGACTATTTTCCCAAGGATATGCTCTTGATGATCGACGAGAGCCATGTTACGGTGCCGCAGATTCGGGGTATGTACGGGGGCGATAAGGCGCGAAAGGACAACTTGGTCAACTATGGTTTTCGCCTGCCTGCCGCCCGTGATAACCGCCCGTTGACTTTCGATGAGTTCGAACAGAAGACGGGGCAGACTATCTATGTCTCCGCCACGCCCGATGAGTACGAGTTGCAACGGGCAGAGGGGATAGTCGTCGACCAAGTCATCCGCCCGACGGGATTGCTCGACCCCGAGATAGAGGTGCGTTCGACGGAGCACCAAGTGGACGACTTAATGGAGGAGATACGCCTGCGTATCGATAAGGACGAGCGTGTCTTGGTCACGACCCTCACCAAGCGTATGGCGGAGGAGTTGGACGAGTACCTGCGCCGCTATGGGGTGCGCTCTGCCTATATCCATTCCGATATTGATACTATTGAGCGGGTGAAGATAATGGAGGACCTCCCCACCCCCCCCCCCCCCCCCCCCCCCCCCCCCCCCCCCCCCCCCCCCCCCCC